>CP071185.1 GCA_017298655.1 Alicyclobacillus curvatus | reverse complement strand
TGTCGTCGGTAATCTTATGCTGCAAATGGGCACATTCCTTAATGAACTGACTGATGCGTTTCTGTGTTTCTATGGTCGCACGCACATAATGCGGTGCCAGTGCTGCCACTACAGCTGTATATGTACCACCATTCTCAATAAAATCAGCATCTGCTATGCCACCCAATCCGAATCGACCGTACCAACCGAGTGCCCGCCTGACTTGGAGCTCCAATTCCACACAAGCATTATGATCTTTCACACATATCACCTCACGATGACATCTT
The DNA here is from genome assembly GCA_017298655.1 of Alicyclobacillus curvatus. Taxonomy (GTDB): domain Bacteria; phylum Bacillota; class Bacilli; order Alicyclobacillales; family Alicyclobacillaceae; genus Alicyclobacillus_B; species Alicyclobacillus_B curvatus. Next base: position 56,614 of record CP071185.1, on the reverse strand, counting down.
ATGGAACGGTGACCTAATGCATCAACAGTGGACTACATTGAACTCATGTGAACAAACAGTGATTGTTGACGATTTACATTAAACAGGGGGATTTAAAGAGATTCCGCAAGGGATTTATTGAATAGTTTTTAAAAACCTTAGAAAACCATGCATGAAAGCGGATTTACCAACGCGTGTAGTCATTGATGTTTTGTCTAGCGAGATTTAAATTGTGTCCATGACATGTTATATACACGCCTAATCCTGTGTGGAGCGGAGGAACCATTTTATCGGGGTGAATCCAATTTGGACGGGTGATGATTCTTGCCACCCGAACCCGTCAGCTAACTTCGTCGGCGTTGCAGGAGCGGTTTTTTGACCCCTCTGGGGTCGTTTTGTGTTTTCAGTTTAAAATGCATCCACAGACCAATAATACCCAAGAAGGAAATGGAGGGAGACATTTTCATCATGTACAAGCAAGCTCTCTGGATTCATCCAGTTGTCATCTCAATTGCAACTATTGCGCTGGCATTTGCCTTATTCAATTTTGGAAACGTAAAGCGCATACTCGTCGGTCGTCCGATGAGGACACGGGAACTGTATCAATCCCATACCAAGCTGAACTGGCTCATTGCACTCCCAATTCTCGCTGCCGATTTATACTCATCTGTGGCGTATGGACCCGAGGCCGGCATCACCGAATTGGAGCCATTGGGCCCAAATGTAAAGTGGATGATTATCCCGATCACAGCATCAACCGTGATCCTGCTCGCAATTCTAATTACATCGTACATAATGGGTGTCATTGCCTATCCAAATGGTGGTGGTGCCTATGCCATAGGCAAGGACAATTTTAAGAAACCTTTGATATCCCTGATTGCGGCAAGTGCATTGCTTGTTGACTATGTACTGACCGTCGCCGTTTCGGTGTCATCCGGCATCCAGACGATGGCTTCTTCGTATCCAATCCTATCTGGGCACGAAACTCTGTTGTCGGTGGTTTGTGTGTTCATCATCTTGTTGGTCAACTTACGTGGGGTCTCGGAGTCCTCAAAGGTTTTTGCTTACCCGACGATGATCTTCGCAGGATGTATGCTCTTCCTAATTGGGGCTGGATTTGTAGATGAAACTCATCATGGATTTGTCCAACCTGTTACACCACCCTTCGGGACGATTCCGCTCGGACTTAGCCTGATGCTTTTGCTTCGAGCATTTAGTTCTGCGTGTTCGGCACTGACTGGTATTGAGACAATATCGAACGGAGTTCCGGTTTTCAGGGAGGGCAAAACGGGAGCAATTAAAGCTTATGTGGTTCTCGGATTGGTTACAGCATTCACGTTACTTGGATTTGCCTATCAATTGTACGTAAAAGGGATTTCAGTCAACCCCAACAATACAATGCTCTCTCAGTTAGCTGGGTTGTACTTCGGGCATGGATTGATTTATCAAATCATCATTGTCTTTACTTTTGTGGTTCTTATTTTGGCCGCCAATTCGACATTTACAGGATTTCCACAGCTTGCAGCTCTAGTAGCGATGGATCGATTTTTGCCACGATCACTCACCATCCGCGGCGATAAATTGGGATACTCAAACGGTATGGTTGTCCTGGCAGCACTAGCAGCCTTATTGATCGAGCTGTTTCATGCGCAGACGAATGCTCTGATCCCGCTTTATGCAATCGGTGTATTTGTCGCGTTTACAGTCGCTCAGTCGGGCTTGACCATCAGATGGCTTCGTGTGAAAGGAAATTTATGGTACATCAAAGCAACCATTAACGCCTTTGGCGCCGCGGTCACAACTGTGGTCGCCATTATTTTTGCCGTAACCAAGTTCACGACTGGGGCTTGGATTGTGCTGGTTGTACTACCGGTCTTGATATTTTTGGCGTCCAAGATTCGACGGCATTACGACGAAGTTGCAAATGAACTTCGAATCGATCTCAATCAGGTTCATCCTCAAAAACATCATGTTCTGTCAGTTGTTCTTGTTTCAGGAGTCCATCGTGTGGTCGTTGATACCATTTCGTTTGCTCAAAGTACAACTCAAGACGTTATTGCGCTATACATTGGGTTTGATGATGAATCCATTGAAAAGATGGAGAAGAAATGGAAGGAATGGGGAGAACCCTGCAGACTTGTCACTGTCAAAAGTGAATACCGCTCTCTGCTCTATCCTTTGTCAAAGTTTATTCGGCGGTTGGAAAATTATGAGGGAGGGAAACCCGACCATGTACAGTTGCTCATCGGTCAGTTTGTCCCCAAAAGATGGTGGCATTATGCATTACATTCGCAGACTTCGCTTCTTGTCCGTGCCTGGATGTTGCGTCACAAGGAGGTTGTTGTTACGACTTTACCGTATCATTTACACCGCTAGTTTCATTTGTGGCGAACACACTGGCTTCTTGACCATAGCTGCCCGTTTGTCCCAGAAGGAAAGCGGCGGGCAAGCCGCATAAATATACGGCTAAAGATTCAGATTCAGGTACACGTCATCCAGTTCATCCTGGGTGATGCCGATGTATGACAGGGTGACACTTGGAGCGGAATGATTGAATAGCTTCTGAAGCACAGCTAAGCTGACGCCTGCTTGATACGCATGGTACCCAAAAGTCTTCCGAAGCGTATGTGTGCCAATGTTTTCTTTAATGCCTACTGCTCTAGCTGCATCGTTAATGATCTTGTAGGCTTGCTGCCTCTTTAGAGCTTGGCCGTCTTTCCTGGACAAAAACAGGGGATCATCTAAAGTATAAGCCCGAGTACCCAAATATTCGACGATGGCTTTACGTGCTGTATCTCCAACCGGAAAGTCTTTGGTTTTACCTGTTTTAGTTTCCCGAATAGAAATTCGGTCTCTTACTCGACCTCGCTCGTCCATCACGTCACGAATGTTCAGTTTAAGTAAGTCGCTAATTCGAAGACCAGAGTTAATCCCTAATATGAACAAGCAATAATCCCTCAAGTTTGTAGCCTTGAGAATTTTCTTTATAGAATCGATTTGTTTTTTCTCGCGAATCGGTTGAACAAATTCCAAAAGTGGCCCTCCATCGAAAAGTACTTACTGTATACTATTATATGATAAGTTTGATTGGTGTAGATGGTACAGAAATTGAGACATCAAAAATCGGTTATAAACCCAGTCGTAGCAAGGGATTTCACGACTTCTTCGAATCATACAAAACTACGTTGTGTATGATCCACCAGGTATTACTTTTACCAATTTTCATAGGGGCGTTCCAGATGTATACCCGTGTCAGAGAGCTGCTAACCCCAGAAGAACGATTGAAATACATGGAGATTCCGAACGGCATTGATGAATGGACGTTAGGGACACACTTCACATTTACGTCGCATGATATCGAAGTGATTCAACGTCACCGCAGAGACTACAACCGTCTCGGGTTTGCCGTACAGTTGTGTGTACTGCGGTATCTGGGCTGGACACTTTCCGATGTGCGGAACATACCTGAACGAGCCCTCAGCTATGTCGCCAAGCAGATTCGCGTAAATGCCTCCGAATTCCAAACTTACTTTCAAAGAGAGGCAACGAGATATGAACATTTAGAAGAAATTCGTCGGGAGTATGGATTCTCCACCTTCACACCCAGCGAATATCGTTGGCTCTCGAAACTGTTGACGGAACATGCGATGGTCAACGGCAGCCCGTTACATCTCATTCAGATTGGTTTAGATGAGCTGCGTAGGCGCAAAGTGATCTTGCCTGCGATGGCAACCATCGAAAGGGCCGTATGGGAAGCACGGAAACGAACGGAGGATAGGATTTTCAAGGTACTCAGCGCTTCATTGACAGACAGTCAAATGCTTAGTTTGGATGGCTTACTATCCCTGATGCCTAGTACCAATAAAACGTATTTGGCTTGGTTACAGGAGGTCCCTGGCCAGTCCTCTCCGGATACGTTTCTAAAGGTTGTCGAAAAACTTGAGTATGTCCGAGCACTGAAGCTCCAAGTAGATACCCAGGGGATTCATCTAAACCGGCTACGACAATTATCTAAAATTGGCTCGCGGTACGAGCCGCGATCATTCCGTCGATTCAATGACCCCAAGAAATACGCTATACTCGCGGCTTACCTACTTGATTTGATTCAAGACCTGACCGATCAGGCATTCGAAATACACGACAGGCAGATTATGTCTCTGTTATCAAAGGGAAGAAAGGCACAGGAGGAAGTTCAGAAACAAAACGGAAAGTCCATCAACGAAAAGGTCGTTCATTTTGCCAGTTTAGGGGATGCACTGATAAAGGCTCGTAACGAAGGAGTGGACCCGTTTGTCGCGCTAGAAGCCGTTATGCCGTGGGACAAGCTGGTTGCTTCCGTGGAGGAGGCAAAAAGCCTTGCACGACCGGTTGATTACGATTACTTAGACTTGCTGGAGAAGAAGTTCTACTCACTTCGGAAGTACACTCCAACGTTGCTGAAGTCCCTAGAATTCCGCTCAACTAGGTCTGCGGAATCCCTGATGAGAGCGGTTGACATCATCCGCGACATGAACGAATCCGGAAAACGCAAAGTACCAGAAGACGCACCCCTTGAATTTGTGTCGAATCGCTGGCAAAAGCATGTCTATGACGATGATGGAACCATTAACCGTCATTATTATGAGATGGCGGTTCTTACCGAACTGCGAAACTATGTCCGTTCCGGGGATGTATCCATTGTTGGGAGTCGACAACACAAGGACTTCGATGAGTATCTGGTCTCTACGGAAGATTGGGCAAGGCTTGAGCCAACTCAGGCTCGATTTGCGGTGAGTATATCCGCCAATGAGTATCTGGAAGAGCGTATGGAATCATTGTCAAAACGCTTAGAATGGGTATCGTCTAACATCGAGGGGCTGGAAGGTGTAGACCTGGAGCACGGAACACTGCACGTAGACCGGTTGGAGAAGGACGTTCCAGAAGAAGCCAGAGATTTTAGTGTATCGTTGTACGAGTTGCTTCCACGCATTAAACTTACTGATCTCCTCATGGATGTAGCCCGTTGGACTGGATTTCACGAACAGTTTGTTCATGCTTCCACCAACCGTATGCCGAACGAAGAGGAAACCACCGTAGTGATGGCCACCCTTATGGCGATGGGAACAAACGTAGGCCTCACAAAGATGGCTGAATCTACACCAGGAATTTCGTATCGGCAGATGGCAAATGTAGCACAATGGCGGCTCTACGAGGATGCGATGAATAAAGCTCAAGCTGTACTGGTGAACTTTCATCACCGCTTAGCCCTACCGTCCTATTGGGGCGATGGAACCACGTCGTCATCAGATGGCATGCGCGTACCGATAGGAGTATCTGCACTACACGCAGATGCCAACCCTCATTACGGCCATGGTAAGGGAGCGACCATTTACCGCTTTGTCAGCGACCAGTTTTCAAGTTTTTACACTAAGGTGATTAACACAAACGCTAGGGACGCGGTGCATGTCATTGATGGGCTGTTACACCATGAAACGGATTTGGCTATTGAAGAACACTACACGGATACAGCCGGTTACACGGACCAGGTTTTTGGTTTGACGCACCTACTTGGATTTCATTTTGCACCTCGCTTACGTGATTTATCAGATTCCAAGCTCTTCTCCTTTGGTAAAGCAGCTGATTTCCCCAAACTTGAGAAGCTGCTGCGTGGTCAAATCAATACAAAAGTCATTCGGGAGAATTACGACGATGTATTGAGATTAGCGTATTCGATTCGGGAGGGCACCGTCTCTGCTTCGCTCATCATGGGGAAGCTCGGATCCTACGCACGGCAGAATCGCTTGGCCACGGCGCTTCGGGAAATGGGTCGGATAGAAAAGACGATCTTCATTTTGGACTACATTTCGAGCGAAGCCCTACGAAGGAAAATCAATCGTGGATTGAATAAAGGCGAGGCGATGAACGCTATAGCCAGAGCGATATTCTTTGGCAAGCGTGGAGAACTGCGCGAACGTGCACTCCAAGACCAACTCCAACGGGCTAGTGCGCTCAATATTCTAATCAATGCGATCAGCGTGTGGAATACGGTTTACTTGACCAAAGCAATGGAATTCAAAAAGGCACAAGGTGGTCTCCGGGAGGAACTATTGCATCATATTTCCCCACTAGGCTGGGAACACATTAATTTCTTAGGCGAATACACATTCAACGTAAGTCAACCAAGAGATCTGGACTCACTGCGTCCGCTTCGTGTTCAAGCGCCAGCACCTTAGAGTAAAGAAAACCGATATTGTGGTTCCAATAAATGTCTTAGCGTATATTTTCGTTAAAATGTCGGCGGTACCCCGTATGGGAGCGTTTCAATGGCAAAACCAATGCCCATTTGCAGAGCTGAACCAGTCACATCAAGGAGTAGCCATGGAAGTGCGAAGTTGGTTATCGCAGTCCCGAGGGACGACAGGCTTTGACCACTTATCAACACAACGAAGTTTTTATTCATTCTCATGAGTTTAGGTAACAATCGGTGACCTCCCAACTGAGGTTCAGTTCGTTTGACACAACGTCACGAGTTAAATGCCTTCTCCACCGCTTGTTCCAATTCCCAAGCATTTGGTTTCGCGTAACGTCGAGTGATGTTGATATCTGCGTGACCTGCAAGTTCTGCAACAGTAGCGATATCCACACCAGCTCCGACCAACTCTCTGCAGTATGTATGACGGAGTTGATGTGGATGCACCCCGAAATTCTCTAATACCCGCTGTACCGAGCGTACGGAAATCCTCCTCCGATAATTGGAGAGGAAAAGTGCAGGATCATCATCTGTTCGAGACTCTAGGTATTGACGCAGTTGTAGCCGGGCCTCGGCGGGCAACGGAACAGTCCTTGAAATGTTCCCTTTACCTTTTCGAATTCGAATCGACCCGCTACGCTCACCCATTACCGCGTCATCTCGGTCGAGAGCCACCATTTCGGAAACCCGAACACCGCCATAAAGAAAAAGATAAACGATAGCAATGCTTCGTTGATTTCGGGTGCTCTCCACTTCACGAAGTACCCGATTCTCCTCATTCCGATCCAGTGATTTTGGGACTATGTACCGTGATTTCCGAACCTCTGGTCGACGTATGTTTCGCAAAGCATGTGAAGCGTCTAAGTAACGGGCTAAAACGGAAAGTGCGGCGAACTTATTCTCGATGGTAGATGCGGTGTTGCCCTTCTGTTCCAAAGCGTAGATGTATTGCTGCACATCAACCCGTGTCAGCCGACTTATATCCACGCCGCCACTTTCTCTCGGCTTATGGTTTTCATCAATTTCACCATCTTCAATATGAAAGTAATCCATGTCTACTATGGCCTTCCGAACACCCCGTCCTCCTCTGCAGCTTACAAATTATCGTGTTATACTTCACGCTTTCTTCTTAACATGCTTCTTGGGACTCCACTTGCCCCACCTCTCTAACCTCATTGTTAATGCTGTCCCATGCCAGCACTTGATACACCACCGTTCAGCCTCTTCACGAGCTCCAGCTGTAATATCATTTGACGTGATCAAGATCGACTCCACACACGAATAATATGATTGTGATGTGCGTAAAGCGCGAACCGTTTCAGGTCCAACAGGGCCATATGAATAATGTTTCGCTTGTACAGCAATACGCTCTCTAGTCCTCGTATCCGTTAAAACCAGGTCGACTCCTCTATCCCTCCCACCCTTACCAACATGTTCAACCTCATAACCGCTGTCAGAGAAATATAGAACCAGCAATTTTTCAAATTCGTTGTATCCCAATTTCTCCAAAGAAGTTCGCAAAATGATATCGTCTGAACGCACAACAGCGCTATTATGTGCATTAACCTTCCCGGTTTTTTTAATTTTCTGAGTCGTCTTCTTACCGGCAGAACCTCGACTCCTCTTCGAACGTTTCGACATTGTATCTATTTTCCTAAAACCTATACCTGAAATAATTCCTCCGAATAACAAACCTATATATTCCCATTCACCAGATGTAATGTTCATCTCAACCTCCCATAACTATCTAAATATTTATTGAATATAATACCAGAATTGCTCATTGGCTCCGTGTATCCTCAACACCCGCTCCGTTGGTGAATCATGAGGGAGTGAGCGAGCAGCGTAGTGCGCGTTGTTTGCGCACGGAGCCCTACCCTACTTACAGGTAGAGCCAAGAGAAACGCTCCGCCGGAGCCACCCGTCGGTCGGTCGCTTCGCTTTTCTTCGCTTATCGTGTTTCACGCCGTGTCCAGGTCTGTCTTTACCACGGATCGGGACTCTCACCCAATATTCGCTGCATACCTCATTTGCTACCTAAGCCATCCGACAACGCCTCATGGGGCTTCCTAGAACTCGCTCTCGTAGCTTCTATCTAGGTTCAGGCAGATATGTGTCCACGGTTTCCAATGGGGCTTAGAACGCATCACAGGACGGTCACTGAGGGTTGGCCACGCCAAACACGGCGACCACTTACCACCCTACAACCCTCAGCACTTCTGGAACTGCTGCACTGGCCTCTGACGCCATACGAGCCGGCGCTTGCAACCATCACCGGCGTGCTCACCATGCACAACTGAACGCCCTCGATTCAGGCGCCAGGATTATCGTTCCGTCGTGTCTGCCTCGGTCGTCTGGGCAACGGAACTGGCTGCGACCCGATATGTGACTGGTTGTCCTGTGAAGCCCTATGTACGCACAAAAGCTCGCGTCCCGTTGCGTTTACACAACAGGTTGCGAGCTGAATTTGAATAGACAAGATAGTAATTGGGCATAATTCACGTGTATAAGACGAAAATCAGCAGAAATTATACGCATTTAAATGCCTGCAACACTTGAAAAAGGTTGACCCTAATACACCCGATATGATACGATTTTTTCGAGAGATTAATCGGTATCACATCAGTGCTATTTCAAGAACCCTGCGTTCCAGCGCAAGGGTTCTTTTCATTTGTCGACCTTTCGCAGCAGACTCCCTCCCTTCGTCATATGATGACAAATAAAAAACACATTCTTCTATCGGAATGTGCAAAGAATCAGGGTAGACTTGTCCCATCAAAAGGACTATCCCTGTTCGTTGTATTTCCGGTAGGCCCATTATAACAGATCAAAATGGAAAAATGATCTGACCTCTGGACAACTTTTCCTCGACATTCACTCGACAATGAAGAATGCCCCCTGTCACCAGGAGGCACCCTAACCGGAAATGCAATTAAGTTGTGAATTAAGTGTAACACAGGGGTATATCGGTATCAATATGGTTATTGGGCTTTTTCTGCATTTTTTGGTTCCTTGTTTTGTTCGTGGTTAGACTTTTCCTCTCGCAGATGGCGTTCTACAATCTCGGCAAGTCTGCGCTTGAACTCCTGCATACGCTCGGGACTCGGTTCGTTCATCTCGATAACCTTCATCTTCACTCATTACCCTTTCTGATGTGGGTTAGGATTAAACGTCGGTTGCTTCGCTATCACTGTTATTGGACTTGTTGTTCCAGCCACTTGAGCAGGTCACCCTTTCTGATCCGATGCAATTTCGGCCCCAGCATCAACAATGGAAAGTCGCTGCGATACATCAGTCTTCGCGCCGAACTTTCGGAAATACCAAGCAACTTGGCCATGGTCTTGCAATCCATTACTTCCGGCCACTCTTCTACGGTTGCGTATTGCTTCACGGTTGGCATAGGGCAAGTTCCCCCTTACGGTCTTTTAGCACAATACTGCACTATAACCGCCTTCTCGGGCGGAATAAAAGTATGGTGACTTCTACGCAACATTTCCGTGGCTTACATGAGTAGAAACCAAATTGGTTTGTACTGAATGCGCTTAGACGAATCCAATTGTGGACTGGCAAACATTTTGCATACTGGCCCCGTTTTTGGGGTGAGTTAGCGGTTATTCATTGCGTTGAGAACATGGCTCCCGAAAACTCGGGTATGAAACGGCCAAGGTTCGACCTGGATCGTTACATGCGCAGTAAAAAGGGCATCCGCACCACTCCGTCAGCCGTACCTGAAACATACAAGTTGCAGACCAGTTCGGGAATGTTGCGACGTCGCAACATTTATAAATCGGGAAGCGGCTGAAGCAGATTCGAGACGACAAGCGATTCAAAGGTCGATATCTGCAGTGGTTAGAAAACGAGGTGGAATTCACGCGTCAGACGGCAAGTCGATTCATTCAGGCTGCGGAGCAATTTGGCAATGGTACGACGTCGTACCATGTTCAATCGGGTAAATTGTTTGAAATCCCAAAAGCGACAGCGCTGTCGCTTTGGGAAAGGACTTTTACTCATTTTTGAGTAAAGCCCCTGACGGTGCGGCCATCAGGGCTACGCAAGTTGTTGAAAATGTGCGCACGAGCACACAAATGCATAAGTTCAGATGTCAGTATGGTTTTGCAACAGTTGAGTCTAGCCACTTGAAGAAGGCGTCGCGTGGTACTCGGATGTGACCTGTGGCCTTCAATCGTGGAAACCCTTTGCTGTGTGCTAACTCTGCAACCTTGTGGCGTTCTATGTGCATGATTTCGCCGATGTGTTTTGACGTAAGAATAAGCGGGTAGGACTCACGTTCGACTGCAGCGGCCGCCTCAGGAGCTTTGACCGGGAGTTCTATGGTCCCGTTGGGCGTTCCTGCGCCGTTTTCAATCGTGATATATGACGAGACGGAATCCAGGTCATTGATGATGCCCACAAGGTCTCTGGCGGCATCCTCGCGGCTGTAATTGGGGTCATCGAGAAGATATATCGCAATCATGGATAGTTGCGATATGAGGTGGCTCCTGACGGCCACTGCGTTCAGTTCGTGGACGGTATCACTGTAACCCATTGCTTTTCACTCCTTCAAAGACGGAATATTTGCAAAAAACGGGGCGTCCGTTTGATGGACACCCCTCATAATATTAAAACATCGTCAAGCTTCATTCGCGCACTGGACATGGCTTCTCTTTCTTGAAATGAGTTCCTTCTCAACGCTGTTGTAAAGGGAGTCAAGTCCTTTGCTTACATGTTCGTTCGTGTCATCACTGTTATTCACGAAGGCTTCTAGGTCGGCTGTGGTGGCCTTGTCTACAAATTCATCCCACCATAGACGGATGTCAAACACATTGTTTTGAATGTGCTTCCGTATGTCAATCCCCACCCTCCTTGAAAGCTGAATTATCGCATAGCGGAATTGGCCCTCAACGTTGCTCGCATTATCGAACAACGACTTCGTCTCTGCTGCCCAACCATCAACTTTCTGAACCAATTTTTTCCCTGTTGTGTAATTTTCATAGTGGGTCGTGTAATCACAGTAAATACCGAATGAATACAGATTAATGGTGTCGTGAGATACATCTATCCCTTCTGTGTGACGGTACATCATATCGTATATGGTGCATTGAAAACGAAAATTCTTCGTTTTTTCGAGAAACTCATCGAACGTCAGTTTCATGCGGTGCTTGGTTTCTGAACATGAAGGACATTCCCATCTCAAGTCTATGTTGCGGCACCGTCGACGCCCATCACTTGAACGAAATTCCATATGGTTACCGCAAGATGGACAGACATTGCTGAGACGAACAAACCGATCAATGGTCATACTTTGGCTAGAGTCAGTTCTCTCATCCAAGGACGACACTCCCTTTCTTATAGCACCACGCCGTTCGTGCTCTGCCACTAATACCTCACGCATCATTGTTACCACCCGTGAGCTTGGGTTGTCAGTGCGAGTCTCCAACCAAGCTACCAGGTCATCATCTGACATATTGGGGACAATGGCGTTCCAAATCGGTTTAAAATCATAGCTACGCTTTTCGTCGCGGTATCCGTCCAAATTAACGCCATGTTGCTTTGCCAAAATCTCAACGTAACAGTCGAACAACTGCGACGTAACATCATATTGTTTGAATTCACCTTCTACCCGTGGAACATCATCGAGGTTTCGTTCTCCCTGAACAATATCCACGACTTTCTTAAGGTCACCATCATTTATGACCTTGAAATACAGCGCGGCCACCTTCACTCGATACGTCTTTCCATCTTCCAATAGATGATCGCACTGCCAAAGCAGACCCTGTTCACGTTCGTTAATCAACGACCGAAGCCCCGTCAAAATTGGTTCTTTCCCACAGTCTGGACATGCTTTTCCCAGATCAACAAACTTCTGGATTGCCTCACCCATTTTGAATTCCTCCCTGTTTTTACTAAGGATGGACTTTCCCAAGCAGTTCAAAACACAATTGAGGTGTATATGTCCTCTAATTGCATTATACAACGAATATTTCGTCGAATCAACGATCAAAAACTAAATATACATTGATTGAATTAATATTTAAGTGTATCAACAAATATATTGTTGTTATAATGGCAACAGAAGGAGAGGGATATAGGTGGAACGACGAGAGATAAACCTAGCGAAAACCGACATGAGGACAGCGCTGAAAATCATGATGGCAGAAGCCGGGGTGGAGAGTTTTGCAAGTTTGGCGCGAACGTTGGATATTAAAGAAACCACTTTCCGTTCGGCGGTAGGTAATGGTTCACTTCGGCTTGCTGATTTTATGAAAGTAGCCGAGTCCATGGGTTATACCGTGATTATTCGGGCAAGTGAGTAGCATTCTTCGTTCAACGACGCCCGGAAACTGAACTAACCATTTTTGTATTCTTGTGGATAATCACCACCTCACTCGCCCATCTTACTCATGAGGTGGTTTTATGGCTGTATACGATGATTTTCTAGAACGCAAGAACAAGGGTGAAAAACTGGATCTAAACGCCTTGACTCGTGAAGAACTGAAGACCATGTGGCATGACGAGATACATTTCGATCGAGACATAGCTAAATTGTTTGACGTCACAGAAAGCCGAGTTAGAACGTTAAGAAAGCGTATGGGTTTAATGTTGCGTGATATTCAGTTCGAGGAACGTATAAAGGCTATACGGATGCTGGAAGATGCTTCAACCGGTATTGCCGCCACAATTGAGTCGCTCTCGAAAAAAGACAGGGATCAATTTGAGCGTTTCATTGAGGAACTGAACAATTGGCTAAGAAAGAATAAATGATACTCTTGATAGTTTGGGGCCGCCTACGCCCAACTTCGACGTCTTTTTTGTCACAGTTGTCTTATGATGCAGGTAAGTCAGATGCGTTTTCGGGTTGGGTGATGGTCATGTCAAGATGGAAGTATGTATTACTTGCTGGGGTTGTCGTTGTCGCTGCCAGCGTCATTGGTCTGTATAGACTATCCTTGTCTTCCATACGCACCCCTATGTTTCCACGAACATTGCCGCATCATTATCATTATTTCCTGCCTCGTCATGACTCGCGTTTTTAAGGGAGAGGAGAGAATCCGATGTTAGAACTCCGGAGAATTGCGATTCATGAGGCCGGTCACACCGTCATGGCTTATCTTCAGGGTAAAAAATCCGACGGTGTTTCAATCGTCTCAGGGAACGGTGCACTTGGGTGGTCGCGTTACACACCTATATGCACAGAGTGCAGTGACATCGAGGAACTGCAAAAATGTGCACTCATTGCCATGGCCGGATTTGCAGCTGAGAAGGTTGCTTTCACGGATGCTGATCTTTGTGGAGCAACGAATGACCTATCCGAAGCGGCTTCATACTCCAATCGTATGTTTGGCACAGCTGTTTCACCAGCAACAAAAAATGACGAATGGACAAAAGTGGGTCAGGAATTGCTCCGCGATAGCTGGGATCTTGTGGAGTTAATCGCGGATCAACTAATCGAGTATCGCGAACTGACTGGAGAACGAGTTGAGTCCCTGTGTGTATCGCGTACAAAGACGAACAGACTAGCACAGTCTGCACAGATTTGTGAGTCTCGATAAGCAATATTATCTTATACAAAAACCCGCCGAAGCGGGTTAGGTGCCCCTCATTGACTTGAGCGACAATGTTGTTACATTTTACTTATTTTGTGACTCTGACTGCAAATGCATCTCATAGATTACCATTGCGGAGTAAAACCACACTTGTCCCACTTCCAACATTTCAGCAGAGTACTTAATATCAATAACACGGTCTGCTTGAAGGTCCAGCAAGAAAGCATTTAACTCATTTTCTAGGGAGTTTTGATTGTCGGCAGTAAACACCTTGACCTGTTGACGAGCGGCATAACGAATCATCCCCGCCGCGATTGAACTACTACTCATGTTCACCCCACCATCCTTTCATTCACTACTTCTGAAACTTCTGGAGCAATTCTTCTTAGGCTCAATGGAACATTATTATTCTACGCATTTTTAACATAAATTACATATGTTTTACAGATTTTGAAGACGAGTTTTCTTCTGTACCCCTCGCTTTTTCTTGACGTTCGATAATAAAGGCTTATCGGCGTCCAGGAACAAAACAATGACTTCTCTCTCGGCTACGTGTAATTTCGATGTATTTTTCATAAAAATTGGAATATGATGCACTCGAGAAGATATACACGGGAGGCGGACTTCGTGAATTGGAATGGGGTAAGGGGAAAACTGATACCTGTCGGAGTGTGTTCAGTGGCGTTATTTGGTGCCATTGGATGTGGAACTAGCCAATCATTTGGTCCCTCTGGATACATCAACTACCAACCTGGGGAGGGGGTCATGTTTCTAACATTTTCGGAAAATAGCGGCACTATAACGGGTACAGCGTATGAGACATCCATCACACTAAACCAGTTGGCACAATCAAATACTTGGACGTTATCAGGGCAACAATCTGGTAACAATATAACTCTGCAGTTCAGTGGTTCCGGTTTCACAACTTGGTCAGGCACGATGGATGGAAAGAACATTGACCTTGAGGTGCCTGCTACCAATGGAACTGTACAAGCCAACGTGTTTGTGCCTGGCAGTTTGAACGAATACAACGCTGATGTAAGCAAGATCAAGGATGTTGCCACGGCTGAACAAGCGGTGAGTGCTCAGAATGCACTCGAGAGCAAAATTAATCAAGATATACAGAACATCGATGGCAAACTTATGAACATACAGCATAACAGCATGCTCCCCAATGACATGAGCACGATACAAACCGATTTCGCTCAAGAACAAAAAGACTTTGCTGCATACCAGCAAGCAGTTCAACAGGGTTCTTTTAACAACACAGCTAAGGCTACTTTCAATATCAATGATGATGCTACGAAGATCACCAATGACCAGAGCCAGTTCAACTCGGATGCAAGCCAGATAAATGATGAAATTATGCTTATCCAGCAAATCGAAAGCCAGATACATACGGAGATGTCGCAAGTGCCAAATTTCAAACCAACTGGCACTATTCTGTCAGACTCTAGTATTACATCAGCTGAATCTGGCATCCAGTCTCAAATAAAGCAAGATCAAACCAAGGTGCAAACATATGTAACCGCGTCCCAAAAGATGCTGAACCAGGTCCAAGGACAAAATTGAATTATACAGATAGGCCACCCGCAACTGAGAGTGGCCATCTTTCTGCCGTTATCTTAAGGTCGTATCGCACCCCCGGTCCCAGTCGGAAGGTTCCCGAATCGAGCAGAGAATGCGCTTGCGACAGCATGTCCGATTTGTGTCGCCGATTGTGAGGATACGTGGACGGTAGATGTGCCACCAAACTCGTTGTAGTAGCCAGCTGCATAATTGACGCGATTGCCCATCATCGGATTGCCTGCACGCTCAAAGTTTGTCTCGAAGTATTGCGCCGCTTGACTCGGACCCATTTTGTTTAATGCTGAGACGCTGACATAATCGCCGGAACTCATCTCTTTCCACAGGTAGCCAAGTTGTGTACTTAGCGCATTCGGATTGGCGCCGTGTGCCTTCGCGTAGGCTTGGAGGGCCGATTGGCGACCTCCGATCCACTGCGCAAGGCCGCCACCGGGCGCATTTGGATTCAGGCTTGATTCTTGCGCTAGATTGCCCATGACGCCTGCTGCCGCGCCCGAAGATAACCCTTTACTCTTGAGGAAGTTCCATATCTGCGCTGAGTTCCCTTTGCCAGGGAGACTAGTCGGAAGGCTACCGCCCCCTCCACTACCGCCTCCGCCGCCTCCAAATAAGCCGCCAAGCCAGTTGGTGAATGAACTCCACCATCCACCACCGCTGTTTGCACCTGACGTTGGCGCATATGCTGACCCACCATTGACAGATGAGGACATCAAGGACTTCATAGAACTCGGTAACGTGATGTTGCCAATTTTGAGTTGGTCGATGGTCACACTCTTTAGGCTCATATTGCTCGAGATGCGCTGTACCGCCTGCTGCCGTACTTGCGCAGTGTGCATTGTGACTGTCTGTGCATGCGCCGCAGCGGATTGGTTGTAGATGTTCTTGGCGAGCATCCCTGTGCCAAGTGCAATGGTCCCGGCACCGAGCACGTTCAGTGGCACGCCTCCGACTGCACCCACGCCTGTTGCGTCTAAGGCAGCGCCTCCGACCTCTTCTGCGCCGCCTAGCACGTCGAGTCCCGCGCCCTTGATTGCGCCGCCGAATCGACTCCAGATGCCACCCAGGCCGCTTCCAACGCGAGACAAGACAGAGGGACTACCCTCGACCATCGTGGCCAATCCGCTCCCACCGACCCGTCCAAGAATGCTTCCAAGGCCACGTTTCACCATGTAGCTCCCAGCGAGTGTTGCAGCGACATTAAGCGGGCTGCCAAAGATATGTGTTGCCATTGCAAGTGGCGCAATGGCTGTTCCGTAGTTCGCTTGACTGTTGCCGTAATTGGCCATGACTCGTTGTAAGTCATCGTACATTGACCGCCAGAACGGCGTCTTATTCTGCGTGGATATGGGAACCTGACCAAAGTTGTTCGGGTTTTTGAGAAACAGTTTTGCTTTGTTGATGTTTCCCCCAAGGAACTGCGACATGTCCAGAACTTGTTGGTCATAGGACATTCCCGAATTCTTAATGTATTGATACAGTGATGCCCCTAATTTGACATTTGTACTTGGCACATTAGAGGACAAACCGCCTTGTTGCGCAGCCAACACGTTAACGATGTCCTGAGAACTAAGCTTGCCGCCAAGTGTACGATTCATTGCGGCGAACAGAATGCCTTGTGTTGTTCCGCTCGCGTTAATAACGGAACTGTTCAGTTGCGAGAATAGTTGTCCACCCCGTACGTCTCCTAAAGTTTTTGTCGACTGTGCGTACATACCGGAGAGATATTGCACGTTTGGAACGGATAAGTTTTGAGACGCCACGGCATTCGTCGCCGCTGTGAAACCTGTGTCGAAGGGGCCGTTTCGTCCTTGCATGCCTGCTGCAGACACTGCGTTGGTCAGCATGTTCTGATATTGTGCACCGGTCATGGTTGCACCGTATCCGTTTGTAACCCCGAACAAGGCAGACGGATTGGTCAGTTGCGTTGCCTGTTGATACGTGAAACCATTCTGCACAGCAAATTTTGAGGTTGAACCCACCAAATTCACAATACCGCTCTGTCCAAGATTCCCAAAGAACTGCCCGAGAGACTGGGCCATTTGGGTCGCTTGTACACCTGTTGCTCCGAACTGAGCACCTGCAGTGACAATGGCCTGCCTGAACTGCTCGACGTTTGTTGCTGCTGTACTCATACTGTGCGCCAATTGGGACACGGGACCGCTCTGCTGTTGCCAGAGATTATACCCACCGGTGATTTGGTTCTTCGTGTAATCAGCTGCCGCGACAACAGACACGAAAGGCAAACTCTTTTTGGCAAACGTGCCTAACGCCATTCCAAACTCTGAGCCAAAGCCGCCACCGCCACCACTTCCACCGCCACCCGCAGGTGGTACGGGAGGCGCCCCTGTAGGTGCGCCAAGTTGGGAACCGTACCGATTTGCGAACTCTTGAATTGCACCAAAATTGTTAGCTCCTTCTGATGCAATCACGGTTTTCGTATATGCGCTATAAACGTCTGGTGACATCATTTTTCTTGCGTTTGGACCCAATGCGCCAAACCAATTTTCGATCTGTCCTCTTGTTGGTTGAGTGCCGCCTTGAGTCGGCATCGTCGTGTGCATCGGTACGCGCCTGCTTCTCGTCCCGTACAATTTCTGTCCGAACCCTTGCGCCATTTGCGCCAAGACGCCTGCTTCCGGTTCGTACACATTTTCGTACCACTGGTATAGTCCTTGCGGAGTGTCAAGGTTGTACTGTTGCCCTGCGGTCTGTCCTGCACGTTGCATTCTTCGTTGTGGTGTTCCGGTGTTTGCCGGAGATACAGTTCCACCACCCGCTGCAACGGCAGATTGTGCGGTGCCAGGGAATCGTGCACCTGCCCACGTTTCAGCTATCATCTTACTTTTTCTGGCGATGTCATCTAACATCGAACTCATGGCCCTGAGACCTGATAAATCGGCTTGGGTGCGGACGGAAAAATTCGCCTCAGACATATTCAAATCACCTCCATGGAATTTGGTTTATTCGCTCTTTTTGCCACCATCAATTACAGTTAATGCCGGTTGTTGTGAGAGCATGTCTGACAGGTCTAATCCATGTTCCGCAGCAATCACGCCGTTTCGAACTCCCCGAAAATACGCACTTTCAATTGCAGTCCCAACGAACTGCATGAATAGTTCGTAAGACTGTTCCTGTTCCTCTGGGAGAAACAAGGCTGCACTCAGCAACTTGGATATCATCGTATGGAACTCACCTAAATACGTTTCTGCAGCTGCTATAGTCTCCTGAATGTTATCTGTCACGGCTCGAGGAAATGCCTTTGTCATGTTGTTCTACCCCCCTTCTATCGAAATAAAAAAGCCCCGCTCATTGGGGACCACGTTCGTTCACTGTTTGTTGGGTATCGACTTTCCGCATGGTCGCGCCGCATTTGTTGCAGGGGACGCGAACGGCGTGCCCGAGTGATTCCACCCTTCGCACGTAATGACATTTGGGACATTCAAAGGATTCGACTGTGAGTTTCTTCAACGACACCCACCTCCAGAGGTTGATGACCTCAATTCAACTTAGGGCATCACTCCTTTCAGTTGTCGTTATCCAAAACCAAAGATGTTATATCCAGGTCCACGCTGGATGTCGTCCGGAAGTCGCACAAGTGAAAATAACCACCTGGGTAACTGACTGTGAGACCAGACTTGCTTTTGACATGGACGTCCACGACGCTATTACATAGTTTCTTTGCGATCATCCGGAGCTTATCTAAATCAACGTTTACCGAATGACCATTCTCTCCGTACACCTGTACCACGGCATGGCGTGAGGCATCGGTTGTCATACGCACCTTTCCGGTCGTCTCGTCTATCACTTTCACGATCTCCTCGACTTTGACTGTCTTTGGTGACTTCCCAAGCGCCATGAGAGCCATGTACAACTCTTTGGCATTCACCTTCACCTGGCTTCCCTCCGCCCGTCACGTTTATGAACATCGATAAGGTTTAATTATCGAAGTACAGAAAAAACAAAGGCCCCCTGTCCAAAGGCAGAAGGCTTATGAAGCTCCAACTCGTGATGTTTCACGGTATGGCCTGTGTTGCTGTTCAGCCAATCGTTTGTCTATCAGCAGACTGGCTTCACCTTTTGACAAGTCATCAGGAATGGCAACGCCTAGCTTTTCAAGCAGGTCTATCTGTTTCTGCGTCGCTTTGTCCTTGCGCCATCTTGCATCACGTCTTGCGAGGTTATCCCCGTTTTCCCTTGCGTAATCCTCTGCTATGC
Organism: Alicyclobacillus curvatus; assembly: GCA_017298655.1. Taxonomy (GTDB): domain Bacteria; phylum Bacillota; class Bacilli; order Alicyclobacillales; family Alicyclobacillaceae; genus Alicyclobacillus_B; species Alicyclobacillus_B curvatus. The sequence goes on along the minus strand of CP071185.1, from coordinate 37,060 downwards.
CCATCGCAAAGCCTAACGGCAATGGTGCGTCATGCAGTGAAGACATGTTGTGTCCTTCATCTCTCAATCGAACCGCATAGAGATCATTTACTGGTACTAAAACGGCATATACCCGTGGTCGCACGAGTAGTCGCCATTCATCGCCAACCTCGAACCACGCAAAACGAGATTTGCCCACGAGGTCAAACTCTTCCGTCTTGACTTGTCGGATTCGTTCTTGGATGTTGGCAACGCGCCGTTTTTCTGCTTCCTCTTCCTCGACTGTTTCGATGACAGATTTTCCAAACTCCATCTTGTCTTGTTCAATCCCAAAGAGAGAAGGCAGCATACACACATCATGTCGATTCTCTGTAAAGTCAACAACGATGCAGTTCTCTTTGCCTGGTGCCTTGCGCGTCCCGCGCCCAACGCATTGAATATACAGAGCTTGGGATTTGGTTGGACGTGCCATTAAGACGCAACCCACATCAGGTTGGTCAAATCCCTCTGTAAGCAGATTGCAATTTGTCAGTACCTGCAATTTACCGGATGCAAAGTCGTCGATGGCTTGTTTGCGTTCGTCTGGTGGCGTGTTGCCTGACAGTGCTTTGGCTGGAATCATGCGCTCCAGAAAGGTATTCGCCAAGTCCTGCGCGTGCAAAACGTTCACACAAAACGCGATCGCCTTACGGCCAGCGGAAAATTCAATATACTTGTCCACGATAAGGTTATTCCGAGCCGTTGTATTCACAACTTGGGCAAGTTCCGACTCAATAAAATCACCGCCTCTCGAGTGAACACCCTTCAGGTCGATGTCTGTCTTTACGCGATATGCTTTAATGTCGCTCAAGTATCCGGCCCGCATCAGGGTAAGCATCGACAGGTGATAAACAACTTCTTCGAAAACATCCCCAAGCGGCGTACCGTCGCCACGGTTCCCGGTCGCTGTGACACCTACCAGTAAGCGATCGGGGCTATCATCCGTGAATCCAAGACGTTCAATAATTCGCTTGTAGGTTGGTGCTGTGGCGTGGTGTGCCTCGTCAATGATGCAGAGGCCAAAGTGCTGTGTTGCCACTTGTTCAAGTCGTTTCGGACTCGCCAATGTCTGAACCGATGCCACAACAACCTGCTTCGTGAAATCGTTCTGCTTTGCTTTCACAAAGCCAATATCAACATCAGGCCACACGTACCCAAGCTTCTCGGCCGCTTGCGTTAATAACTCATCTCTGTGTGCCAGGATAAGCGTACGAACGTTGAGTTCTCGCGCCAAAGAGCTGAACACAACAGTTTTTCCTGCGCCTGTGGGCAAGCTCAGGAGGGATCGCGCAATCCCTCGCTGTCTTGCCTGTTTCACTTTCTGGATGGCTTCTTTTTGGTAGTCGCGCAACGCAATCATTCCGCTTTCGTCACCACCTGTCGTGCCGCCGAACCTCTAGTTTTCCCTATCGCTTTCCATGACTGATTTATTGCATCTGCAGACATGTGGGTGACGAACAGCATATATGCCTTCTTCAGCAACAACGCATCACGAACCGGTTCCCCCGCTTCAATACGTTTGACTCGACCAGGACTCACCCCAAGACCTTCAGCCACATGCGAAACCAAAAGCCCTCTAGCCATGCGCAACTGTTTCAGTATCTCCCCCTCGGTCTCCCACACAGACTTGTGTTCGTTGGTGTACGGTTGTATATCACGGATTCCGATGGCATTTGAGAGAACTGCACTGATGTTGTTTATGAGCTTTTCGTTTTGAGTATCCAGTAGTTTCCTCGTCTCTTTTTGTTTCGACCACTCATTCTCCGGGAACTGAACGACTTTAGCCATAAAGAGTTACACTCCTTTATTTTGTAGGGTGATGTTGGGTACTGTTGGGTAACTTCAAAAACTTTGTTTTCCCGTGCCACTACTGCATATTCAGGGCGTCTGTAGGGTTTGTAGGGTTGTTGGGTAAAGAAAATAAAAAAACAAACATCCAAGATGCTGGTTAAGCAATGATTGTGAGTGTATAAGCATCATCGACCAAGGCATAACCATGGTCTTTAATGGATACCAACAACTCCTTAATCCTACTGGAACGATTGATACCTGATGGTAATACTCCTGCCTGTTGTATTTCCCTTGGGGTAAAGGAAAACTGGTCTTTTTCCTCACCTTTACGTCTAGCCCAAGATAATATGGACTGCATTAACATTTCTTCAGGATCAACCTGTAGAGAGTCATAAGACCTTCTTAGATGACTCTTCAGATAGTTAATTACCTCTATGGCATTTAATACTGAAGCATCATCTATCCTTCGGTCTTTTAACTCTCCATTTATATGCCATAGTCCTTGTATAATTATGGCAATCCTGACTAGATAAGACCTTAACTTAGCCCAAGCATCTTCTAACATTGGAGATAGTTCTCCATTGTCAATTTCTTTAAGATGTACATTATTTAGCCACTCTGAAAATATCCTTGTTGCTTGTTCTGTGAATGGCATTTCTACGGTTTCTTTTTCTTCTAACCCTACACCCAACTTACCCAACATTTTGGACAAATCCTTGTAATACCGGGCCCAAACGGCTTTTGATGTGTAGGGTAATGTAGTGTTGGTGTAGTGTAACGGCACCCGATCTGGATAAATCAGAAGCAATCTGGCAAGAAAACCATCACGTCCGTCTGACGTCAAAACAGGCAACACATCCGGCTGTAACCCACCCAAAACAGGGACAATGGGTGTTTCAGAACCACTCGAGACGTTTTCCGTGCTGCGGCCACCGTTTCTGCTGACCAGATGGACAGCCATGTTTGCCTGTCATTTCCTGATGTCTTGTACTGGTTGAACCCACGAATCCAACCGGCCAGCTCGTCTTGGAACAGCATCACACCGTTGGGACGTTCCTTGAGTAAATCGCGTAACGTTTCTGTCGTGCAATCAGTTGTGAAGGCCAGTTTCTGTGTTGGTTCATCTGGCTTCTCGTCTTTCTTCTTGTTCTTCGACCATTCCTGAAGGTCTTCTCTGTACTCCGCCATTTCTCGGTTGTACTCTTCCACGAGTCGCATTTGCTCGTCTTTGATGGGCGATGTAATCAAGTTCAATGCCGGGGACTTACCGGCTGCTGGAGAACCAATGATGCCTGTCCAAAGTACCGGATATTCACGCCATCCTGGCTTTGGTACCCCCGCTCGAGCACCTCCGATTGCTGCGCCTGCTGTTGTCAGAAGAGGCATGAACAAAAAGTCTGTAGGACAATTTAAGGAATCTGCACCCACCTGAATGAACTCGCGCAAATCGCGTGGCAAAACGTCCAAAGGTGGGGCTTTTACTGCAATTGGTTTCTTCTCAACTATCCCCGCAAAAGATGCCCGGGATAGTTGCTCTGTTACCTCACTCATGACTCCACCCCCGGCGCCTCAACTCAGAACGCGCAATCGAATCAATCACGTTGTCGAGTTCTGAGCCGAGTGGTGGGGTATTCAAAGTATCCCAGGCACGCAGTAGACGTTCAGCGACAACCGCATCAATATGACGCATTAAGTACCCAGTCAATCGTGCTGCAGAACTGTTTCTTGCACCATGTGATACGCCGGCTGCAATGTCTTGCAACTCTTTCAGGCGTTGTGAACGGACCTCCTGAAAATCCGCAACTCCGTGTGGTGATTGTGTGGCGCTTCCGAGCACTTCATAAAGCCATTCCGGGGCATTCGCAACCACGTTCCGAATGGGGGGGACAATCCATTCATACTTACCTTCCAAACCCTTCGATGGGGGCAGAACCGCATAACCGCCACGCCCCCTGGTATCAATGCCCGGAAGGATGTCCGACCTGCTTTTTACAGGACGTTTTGGGTCCCATCGAAAGAAGATGTGAAAGCCTCCGGATTGTGTCCGAGACTGTACCGTGTATGGGAAAGCTCCATACTTGTCTATCAGGTGATGGAACGACTTGTCGCCATCTTTACGAACATCAACGTCCAGAACCCAAACGTCGGATTCTTCGCCCGTCGCTAGCCCGATATTATGGGGTCCCTTACAAAGCTTCTGGTAATCCTCCCAATCGGTTGTGGCGTCGTTTCGACCGTTCGCACATGCAGGAACCTTGTCCTTAAATTTTACAGGGAAAATAGCCCATGGAATTCGCAGCAGAGCCCGTTCATGCCGTTCCATATCTGATACAATAGAACTGGTGATGTTGGTTGGGGCCGTTTCCGTGACGGCCTTTTCGTTTGTCATCATTTGGCTATCTCACCTCACACAACTGCAGGTTGTTTCGGTAGTTGCCAATCAACACCGAGTGGTACCCCGTTCTCGTCAAACAGGTCTGCCTCATCCACATTTAAGGCTTCAGCAATGGCTGCACGAAGGCGAGGCCAAGGTCTCCTGTGCCCTCTTTCAATCTGGGCAAGATTACACGCCCAATCCCCAACCATCTCCGCAAGCTCTTTTTGCTTGAAACCTTGTTCACGTCTTAAAAACTCTATCCGAGTCAACCGTCATCACTCCTTCGGTTGTTTTTCAATGATTAATAAAACACAAGTCAACTTTTCACACTCGACTCGACCTGTTCACGGGGTTGCGCTATTCTACATAGCCAGCAGTTTATGGTCATATCCTTGACCCTGCCCCAGCTTGGATCTTGTGTCATCATGCATACCCTGCGAACTTTTTTCAGCCATGCTCTCATCAGGGTTCTCATTGTTTCTTTGGGTGGAGATACAGCCCGTTGCCTTCGCACGTAACCTCGGAGGCATGTTCTCTTTGTCTTTTTTCAAGGAACCGGCTTACACCTTGAAAATACAGCCTAAAAGCTCATTGACAAAGTAAATAAGTCAGGTATAAATTAGGTACAGATAAATTTTCTTTGAACGGGTGATTGAACGATGTTAATTAACGCAGGGGAGTTGTTGTGGCGGAAGGGATTTGAACAAAATACAGACCGCTTTGGTTACACGTGGGTCAAGCCGCCAGATACTGCCGTGAGTAACTACACAATTCATGCAGAAGAGTGGCCGGCATTGTTCGAGAGATATGTGAGATGTGGCGAAGCACTTATCAAAGGGAACACAGTGCCTTTAGACGACTTCATGCACAATTTCGGGGTACCTATGAGTATCGATGGATTTTCGAGTAAGGAAGTGATGCCGAATTCCGTTGAAATTCCATCTGAATACTTGGCCACCATCGAGAGCGACACAAAGAATGCTTACCGGTGCTACAAGCTGTTAGAGGCAGTCCGGTTCAAGCGATATCGAGTCATACAAAAGACAACCCTAAGCCTTTCAGTTGGCAATGAAGGTGCACAAATGGTGTTGGACTTCCCTGGAACGTTCGTGAAATCTCGTTACGCAGATAATGCAGACTGGCTGGATGGGGCTCGTCGTTTTCTCGAAAGAGTAGCTATGCAATACATCCCGGTGCTTGTGGCCTCGCGCACACAAACCGATGAAGGATATATATTTGGATACAACATTCCAGACTTCAAGACCGGGTTATGGGTCACATTCCTGCAGGGGTTCCCAGACACGGCGAAACCCCCGATTCGAAAAAAATGCATCCAGGATGATTACCACAATGGGTGTGGCGAGTACTTCTATACAGACAACCCTCGCGATCGTCTTTGCTCTGAATGCAAACGTCGACTTAACACGGAACGGACACGCGCAAAACGGATGAAACGAATAGAAAAATCAAAAGAGCGGCAATAACTGTACGAGAACATTTTGACTGTTCATTGATCTTTATTTCGAACCGATTTATGCTCGACTCAATTCTGCGAGGAGGTGTTCCATGTGAAGTACACCATGATTATCGTTCCACCAGGTGGCGGAGAAGCGGACTATCAATTGCAAATGGAAGGGGATCACATTCCGCAGACAGGAGAATACATCCTTGTACACGAGGAAGAAGGATCTCGTTGTGCTGCATTTCAAGTTCGGTACGTGATTAACCAGTTTGAAGGACAAAAACCACAGGATACGGAAGGATACAGACGTCACTCGGAAACAATAGTTGAGGTCGAATTTGTTGAACATCCGTATCAGTCGGACGCCCACAGGCGAAGTATTGACATGTACGCAGCACGAGGTAAGAAGGCAAAAAGCTTTCCCGAATCAGGTTATTAGATACAAAAAACGGCCTCTATAATCTGGGGGCCGTTCGGTTCGATTCATATCCTCTTGTACACGTCTCCGCGGTTGTCGATGTCAATGATCATGATAACCATACGGTCATCTTCAACAGAGAACACGATGCGGTAGGTACCTGCGCGAAGACGAAGCAAGTTGTGGGTACCGCGTAGCCTTTTGCCTGTGACGTTGTTCCCCGGACATTCCCATGCTACATCTCTCCGCCGGGGTGTTTATGGGCCAACTTTCGCAGGAACATTTTCGGGGACGTGATATTTTCCGTAAGGAAATTCTGAGGTGTATTGCCCGCATATAGCCGCAATGTAATCGTCGTTGTGGGTGCCACATAAGCACGTTGGTCTTATGTCTTTTCTTGCGAGCTTTTTTAAATGGGTCTGACATCTTCTGCGTGCTTTGCGTAACTCTTTGCTTCGTTCTCGTGCAATTTCTTCTTGCTTTTCGGCATTGGAGTAATACACCACCAATAATTGCGTTAACTGTCCTGGCGTAATTCCCGTTTCTTGGAACAGTTGATTAATCATGTTTTCAAACGTAAGAACCTCGTTGTCAGCCATCACAATCCAACCTCCGCAGCGGCGTTGTCTTCAAAGAGAGTTCCATCTTGGATATATCGACGGACCATGACCGTGGACTTGTGGCCGGTTTGTTTCATGATTGCTCGTTCGCTTACATGCTTCTTCCCGGCTGTGGTAGCAAACCCACTTCGTAAACTGTGGCCCGCGTATTGGCTCGCGTTCAACTCTGCCGCTTCAGCGTACCGTTTGACAACGAGTGCGACAGCTTTATCGCTCAGACGTTCTTTAATGTTCCCATGACGGTCAATGGAGCGGAACGCAGCGCCTTCTGTAATGTCATACTCACGTATGGTTTCCTTCCAAGCCAGCCACGCGCGGACCGGGCACGTTTCGCGATGGCTTCCATATGGAACACCGAGCTTGCGCCCCTTCCCTTCTTGGTCTGTCTTCGACCGGCGAATGGTGATTGTCAATCCGTCTTCCGTCAATTCGATGTCACCCATATCCAACGCAACTAATTCGCTGCGACGAAACGCACCGGCAAAACCGATGAGAAGTAACGCGCGATCCCGAATCCCTAATCTGTTATCCGGAATCTGTTTCACCATCAAGCGAATATCGTCGATGACAGCAGCCTTCTTGGCTTGTTGTGCAATTCCGTACTTATTTTTCATCCCGCTCAGAACCATGCGTACCTGGGCGGTCTGCGTTGGCGTGGGGCAGTTGGCAGTCTGATGGGCAACAGAGATACTTGAGAGATGACGTTGAATGGTGCTTACCTTACGACCCTTCACATCTGCCAAATAGATAATGTAGGCAACAACCGTGTCTGAGGATGCCGGCATGGGCGAAACACCTGCAGATTCACAAAACGTCGCGAACGATGTCCAATCATTGGAATACGCTTTGCGAGTGTTACTCGCTTTGGACGCCTCAGCATACTCCCTGGCCTTTTGATGGATTTCGGTAACATCAAGAGACAGCGAACGCTCATTCGCAATCGTCAGTTCGCTCATTACCAACAACCTCCTACCTAGATTCCGATACATTTATATTATCGGAACTTAGAATTCTTATTTGGATAGTATACCCATGCAATATGTTTCGTCAATAAGATTTTCGTTATTTTCTGTATTTCAACGTCACTTTAATGTACATTTAGTACAAATACATCACATGAGGAGGTTTGGGCATATGGTGATTGACTTCTTCACACCAGCCGAAATTGCGGAACGTCTAAAAATAAACGAACGCACAGTTCACAGATGGCTCAACGCCGGAAAGCTACATGGTATCAAACTCGAAAAGCATTGGCGCATTCGCAAAGAGGATTTTGATGCCTTCATTACAGCCCACGAAAACAAACCAAGCAGCAATGGACCTTTGTCATCTTTATCATCCACACATACGGAGGCGTAACCATGGGTAGCGACAAGCGATTTCGTGTAACTGCGGCCGTGACCAAAGAGGGTAAGTTCTATGTAGCGCGTTGCCTTGAGGTGGAAGTGACCAGTCAAGGAGAAAGCCTGGAAGAAGCTCTGAACAATTTACGTGAGGCACTGGAACTTTATTACGAAGACCAGGTGGATGTGGAAGTTCCAGCGACACCAATTATTGCTCCTCTGGATATTGAGGTTCGCCCATGAGTCCGCATTTTCCGGTGATGTCTGGGTCTGAAATGATCGTGCTGCTGAGACGAGCAGGATTTGTCCAAGTGAGTCAGAAGGGCAGCCACGTAAAGATGCGACACAACGATGGGCGTGTAGCGATCGTTCCAAATCATAAGGAGTTGGCACAGGGAACTTTACGCTCGATTGTTTTAAGGCAGGCTGCTCTTTCTGAAGAGGATTTCTGGCGATTGATTCACCAGTGAGACGCGCCTCGGAGGTGTCGAGTTCATGCGTGAGCCGCGTAGTGCAGCGGATAGACGCCCTAATGACGAACCGTACTTCGTACCAAAAGTATGTCAGGGGTGTGGTGCAAAATTGGTTTACTCGTATCTGTTGGATGCTCCGAATACTCCCGAAGACAAACGATGGTATGACGAATTTGAGTGTCCCAAATGTAGAGATGGTATAGTGCTGGACCTACCAGAAGGGCGCCTGATGTAAAGTACGTAGGTGCCAGGTCACCAGTTGATCAGATTGAAATTCCGGTAAAGGGGAAATGAGTGTGGCCACAACCATCACATTTGCGATCCAAAAAGGCGGAGCTGGTAAGACCACAACAGCAGGCCTCACCGCATATATGTTAAGCCAGAGGCATCGGGTACTCGTCGTGGATACAGATTCGCAGGGCAACGTCACGGAATTGCTTACCGGCGCTGATTTGGAGACTTTCCGTGAACAGACCATCCTTGAGGCACTTCAGAACGGGGACGTGCGGCCTTACATAAAGGCGGTCTCCGATACACTACATATCGTGCCGTCTGACAACTTTTTCGCAATCTTTTCACGCTGGTTATATCAAGAGTATGAGCGTAAGGGTGGGACACGCCTATGGTACCTGCTTAAAGATGCGCTATCCAGCGTACATGATTATTATGACTACATCATTATCGACACGCCGCCAGCACTCGGAGATGCGACCGCCAATGCACTGGCAACATCCGATTACGTGGTCATCCTGTATGAGGCATCGAAATACTGTTTTACAGCGGTAAAGAACTTCATTGGCACAGTCGAAGTCATCCAGGAATCAGTGAATCCCGATCTGAAGATAGCGGGATTACTGCGATCCATTGTTGATGTCCGGCGTAAAGATAACAAGTTCTTGATTGAAGAGGTCGTGGAACGTTACGGTGAATACTGCCACATTTTTGACTCCATCATCACCCGAAACGCGCATGTTGGACGACTAAACATCGAGGGTTTTGAAGGCAATCCCGAATTGTCTAAGGCGGTATCTGACTTCACACCTTTTTATGAGGAGCTGATGAAGCGTGTCCAGCGCTAAAGATGAGGAGCGAATGAAACGAAAAATGGGCATGAATCCGGCTGCAGCGGCTTTTGTCAGTCCGTTTGTGAATAACGATAGCAATAATGCTAGCAATAATAATATCGATAACAACGACAACATTCAAAACGATATGAATAACAACAGCAATAAAGACGTCAAAAACAATATCACTAATGATGTTAATCATGATATCGAAAATGATATTGAAAACGATAACAACAATATTATTGCTAGCAACAATGATATCAATAACGCTATTAATAACGATAATAACACCGCTATTGATGATGATATCGCAAATGATATCGATAATGAAATCGCGGTAGCCCAAGAAAGCCCCACGAGTACAATCGATGCACTACTCGATGGCACTGGCAGGAAACCTACAAATAAAGTTTTCAAAGGATTCTACCTCGATCCAGACGTTGCAAAAATCCTCGATAAATTAGCCAAGAAACACGGAAAGGGTATCCAATCTCAAATTGTGAATGAAACTCTTCGTATGGTGTTTATGCAAAAGAATTTATTGTAACTTAGTGTCCAAGATACACAGGTAAGGAGGGACCAGAACGGATACCAAACCATTCATTTATCCCTCCTCCGGTGTCATAGATATTTTCGCCCTGTTATCGTGCTCAGCATATCCTGCATCGTGGGATTGGATGTAAACGTGAAGCCAGCAGGTCCAGTCCATCCATGCGTTGGGCAAAAGTAAGTGTTTCCTCTGCGCTGCGTGTATTCCTTACCGCACTCTGAACAGGTTGGTACCGTCGATGCCTTTCTGTTTCTGGCCACTGCCGGAACAGCACTGCCCAGTGAACCAGGGGCGGAAATATCTTCGACGATGACCGTGTGTCCGGCATCTTCTTGAGGATCTAGCTGCGTTTTTGATTGTCCGTGAATGTGTACCTGCACGGGTTGACCAGGGATGATCAAGGTTGTCTTTGCCCCGCGGTTCAGCGGTTCGCAAGCGTAACGTAATGCATCGAGCAAATGATTGTACTCATCAATGGGTTTGTTCACCATCGAACCGTCTCTGTCTGTCGACCAGACATAGTTGGAAAGCTCAATGATCGTGTTTGTACACTTCGGATGAATGTACATCTTGAACTGCTGTAGAAACTGAATGCCGTTCATTACGCTGTCCTGTCCTTTGTTTGCTGGCCGGACGTTTTGAATGCCGTACCGCTTCAACTCGTCGATACTTTTCGGTTCGCTCGAGTCTGCGATGATTCTTTCCTTCTGGTAACCGTGATATTTAATCATTTCGGCTATCCGGTCGTTCGTCAGGGCTCGTTCGTGATGCTCATCGAACACCCACAATTCTCGGCTCTGCACGTCCACTAGGGCCGCTATCAAAGCCGTCGGGTCTGTCGTGTATCCGAAGTCAATCGCAAACACCGCCACCACACCAGGGCGCTGTGCGATCTCATCCTTGTCAAACTCGACTTCTTGCCAGTTGTCGTAGATGGCACCTTCTGCAATACCCCAATCACCAAGTCCCTCGATACGGTAGCGGCGCGGATTGTTCTGCTTCATCAGCTCGAACAACTCCAGGTCATCAGGACCAAGAAACTCGTTACATTGGTACGTTGTCGTCAAGGCGAGAACGTTACGTGGATTTGCATAATACACTAACCCCGGCGAGGCAGGGTCATCGTAAAACCGCCGCTTAATCCAGTGTTTCTCCGACCATGGGTTGAGGGTCAAGGTCAACTGTTTCGGTAAGCCCCCGGTATCACCACGAATGGACATGTCTATCTTGTTGAAGTCATCCTCATTGGTTATCTGGTATGCCTCTTCGAACCACACATAGTTTAGATACCCCTTGTCCACGGTTATGGACGTGATGCTCATCGGGTCGTCCAAACCCCTAAACAGTATCTTCTGTCCGGTTGGCTTGTACCGTATCTCAAGTGGGCTCAGTTTTGCCTCCCACACATGAGAGACGCCAAGGCGCTGTATGGCCCATTTCAACTGTGCATACGTTGAATCTTTATGGCTTGCGTAGGTCTTCCGAACGACTAGGAGGTTAGCTTCCGGATGCTTCATAAGGTGGTGTATGTGCCAGAGTGCAGTGGTGGTGGACTTCTTCGACGCACGGCCGCCCTTGACCACACGATATCTCCCCTTGAAGTTCCAGAACTCTTCGTAGCCCGATCCGACAATATCACGAAGGCTGACTCTCATCGTCCTCACCCTTCTCAATTACGTCATCCAGTCCATTGACGCCCATATCCTCAACAATGGTTACTTTCTGAGAGCTGTCGACCACTTGCTTGTCCGTCCAGAGCAGGTACCGCTTGCCGAGCAATTCCGCCGCCTTGCTCCGGTCCCTCACAGAAGGCTTTTTGGTTGTGCGCTGTACCGTGCCGTCCGCCGCGAATGTAACGACTTCTTCTTCGATTTCACCCTCAACTACCTGGCTTAGGAACTCTAATACACGGTCTTGGGAGATGATTCGCGCGTTTTTCTTTTGTTTCATCCGTTCATCAATGTATTCGCGAACCTTAGCATTACTCAGCAGTCGAGATGCGTTTACTTCTGCCACATGGTCTTGCGCTTGATACCCAGCCCGTTTGTACGCTTCCGTGGCGTTTCCTGTTTCGATGTAGTAATCGCAGAAGGCTTGCTGTTTCGGGGTCAAACTCACTTGTTCCACCATCCTTTTTTGAGACTGTACATCCCGCCTTTCATCCGCTTGTCCGACAGTCACATCGTAATGTTATTTACCGTTTTTAATGGACCCTTTCACACTGTCGTCCGACTCATGCTTAGCTTCCTGTACATTGCAATCACAGCCTTGTTTTTGCTCTCCCACTCCGGACTCTGCAGCGCCGGGATATGATACTCAATCTCCATGTTTGTCATCAACCGGCTTAATGCACGGTCTCGTGCTTCACCGGCTGGTGAACGCACGATCTGCTGGTACAACTCTTCGATTTCCGCAAGTGAAGACATATCCAAACCTCCTGTTCAAATCAAATTCCGCGTTTCACCGTACCCGACCATGTGCGCTTAATGTCACGCTCCGAACCGCACATCGGGCATCGTCGTGGGTCCATTGGCTCAATCCAGTCCACAAAGAACGAATGCCCCCGAGAGCAGACGTAGCCTCGGACCATCAAAGACTCTTCATCCATGATCTTCTCGTACCTTGCCTTACGTAAGCTCTCAGGAGGGTCTACAAGGCGCAGAAGCCAGTCGCGAAGTGCAGCCGTAACTACTTGCGTCATGCTGCGCTCCTGAAGCTCCGAAACATCTCTGAGGGCGTTCTGCTCATCATCCGAGAGATAAATGGTTACTCGATGGTCACGGCGCTCTGCTTCACTCTTTTTCGGTCTGGGCATGCTTCCACTCTTTTCACACTGTTTTTTACCTTTTCTTATTATACGACGTACATATCCATTTTACAATGTTATTTACCTTGTATTTACACATAAACGTATACAAAGGCCCGGAAAAATTCACTAGTATCGTTTCCATAATGACCATGTACAATGGACATACGCGAATGGAGGCCGGATGTATGAGTGATGACCAAACAAAGCAAATGCTCGAGGAACTGATTCGAATTGTCGGCAACACCAATGGCATCATATCTGATTTGAAAAAGCACATGGAAACATTCGAGAAGCGCATGGATGCCCGTCTAGAGCGCATAGAGAGTCAGCTCTACAATCTGCAAGTCGTTGAACACCGGCAGGATAAAATGGCAGCGCGATTGGATACAGTAGAAGCACATGTGGAAATTCTCGAGCGAGGAAAGCAATAAAAAGCCTCCGTGATGATTTTTGATGGAAAACCAACATAGAGCAACGATGCAGTATGTTGTCTCTTGGTAGGAATGGTTTAAATGAATTCGGAGACGCTAAGCACGTGCGGCTAAATGGGCACAAAGTATAAGGAATCCCCCAGGGTTGCTGCTGCCTTGAGTCTGGGGGATTCCTTATGTACATTGTGATTCATTTACGGAAAAACCATCATTCGTTAGACTGCCGTTTGGGGTTGTACAACAGTGTATCGATATAAAGGAAACCGTCCGGAAGCACATTTCCAGGCGGTTTTTCTGCACCATTGTCAAACGCAAGGACTGCACCCGTTCTTCAAGTCAGGTTTCGGCAGCCTCTTCAAATCCGGTTTGAACAGTTTTCTGTCGTGTCGATGACGTTCACACACTAAACACTTTTGCGTACGTAAGTTTGCCTTGTAGATAAGGGCCCACATCAACAAACTTGTACCATCAGATAAGCCTCCATTTTACAAGAATGCCCTCACACATAAGGTGAAGGCATTCTGTGAGTCTATAGTCGGTTTGCTTTGATCCCTGTGATCACCAGTCATATTAGGTATCAATGCAACCGGGTTAATCTTTGTATTGCTCATCCGCGTTTTTTGCTAAAACCGTGTACAAACCACCTATCAGCATAATTACGACTACAAAACCGATACCCATGTCAGTTACCCTCTGGAATACCGGCGAATTGATTCCAAAATGTTGCTCTACGTCGCTGGGAAAGCCGAGAAAAGTAATTTCGTCTCTTCTTAATTCGATTTTGATTCCTTAACAAGGCTTTGTTAAACTTCATTTCCGCCTCATCAGTGTCTTCAAATAAAAATTCATCCCATCGTTGATTTCTCATCGTTCCCATCCTTTCTGCTTGTTTTTCCCGTAGTGGACGTCCGATATTGCTCGCGTGAGAGAATCTTACGTTCATAGTGCTTCGAATGTAAAAATGAATAATTGGGGGTTATTGTCGAAATACTAAGATTTTTAATGGTTTGTTAAGATAAACCCACGGCGTGTATTCCTGAGAGCTGCGTAGCTTCAGCTATGGGGATATAAGGCGCGCCTTTAGGCATGGGGAGAAGTCAATTCGGTATTCCAAACATCATTAATCGTTTTGGCCGCCTGAACTAGCCCTTTGAGAGTTGGTATCAGAGTCAGCCCCACCATCTCTTACTATATTCTCAGTAAACGTCACGAAGACGAAAGCAGAAAGTAATTATTTTAACGCTCACCAAACTTGGGGAACGTTAAAAGGATATTCCTCATCATCCGGGGTTTTCGCCAAAATTGGTGAAAAGTCTTTGCCTTCGAAGATCCATACTCAGTAACGCGGTCATCGGACGCGCCCCTCAGGCTTTTTACTCAACAATGAGTAAAAGTCACGTTCCATTTATCAGACCGCCTCGGCTAGTAGTCAAGGTGGTTTTCACATACACGCTATAAACCAGCTAGCCATATCGATTTCCTCACCCAAGCGGGGAAGTTCTTGTTCGCATCGTCTAGCACCCAACCATACATGGGAGCGATCTCATTAAGGTACCCCTCCACACCCTTTAATCTGTAACGAACAGATTGTCTCGGAAGAACCGTCTTGAGCCTCCAAACCACTTCCAGAAATGAATCCAACGCATACAGTCGAATTTTACCATCATAGATATTCCAGCGGACCCTGTTAAACGGATTCGGCCCCGCTGTTATGTCCTTCGACCATCCATCATTGATGTTGGCTTCGCTAATTGCCATCATTGGACGGTTTTTTGTGAATCCATATACCATCGCATAATGGGACCAAGGGCGCATGAACGTATAGGTTCCCACAACAATGGCCAATAAATCCGTCTTATCGATGTACTCCCGTATTACTGAATTTCGCCGTCGGTTCGGGATGTTTCTGACCGACAAAGGCACAAACTTGTAGTTCTTCAGCACAGGCGTTGTAACGCCTATTTGTACCCTCGTTTCTGCAAATATCCCCATATCCTCTGTATCGAAAAGAAACAAAATGACCACTGTTTCGACGACCTCCAAAAACCTTTGTAGTTCCCATGTTATCAATCAAATTTTACAAAGTATGTCGAAGGTTGAAGTCGTGGAACGTTGCACATTCTGCTTATTTCGGCGTATCTTGATGGTTCGTAATTACCATTTACCCCTCCGGGTATATATTGTAAACTGCGCGGTATGGGGTTAGTAGAATGTAGACAAAGAGACCGCCCGGCTTACAAGCTGAGGCGGTTTTCCATGTTCAAAAAATTTTTTCCGGCAGCCCTTACATTTGCGCAAAACATTGGTATACCCGCAGGACCGATCACTGGGCCGTTAACCTTCCACGGACTGCGCCACAGTTACGCCATGCGTCAATACGCACGCTGCAGAATGCAGGGTATGACACCACTCCAGGCTCGGTCACGAACGAGATGACGTCACACGGATTTACATGGCCGGTATGGCCAAAAACAACAACAGCTAATTCGCTCTTGTCTTTAGAATTAGACACCTTCTACCCTTTAGATTTAGACGATCGCTAATTCTAAAGGGTAATTCTAAAGGGTAGAGCAGTCGAAAATGGCTTCGTTGCAGTAAATGTGGTGGCTTTTCGAGGGGGCATCGTTTACCAAGCAGACCAAAAGGGCAAGCAAGCAATAAAAAGGTGTGTCACGCTTGGAAATTTCACCGGCCTGCAGAGAGCCCCTGACGGGGGGTGACCGAAGGTCATCTCCTGTCTGGGGTGACTTCCGTATGCAGGCCTAAACGAGGCCATAACAACGCTATGTATTCTTTTCAGCAGGGTGAGCGGGAGGAGCGAACCGGACTTCCCCTGTGTGGTGCCTGTGGATTTGATGGACAACTCGTTCTTTGAGTTGTCCATCAAATCCACAGGCCCATATAACCATCACAGGTCTGGAAAGTGCCTCAGATATCTGAAGCTCAAAGGGGTGTGTTAAAAAGATACAATTTACGAACTGCAAAAACCGTCGAATTACATACTCACATCGACTAAATTTCAAATTTCAGCTCATATACATAATGCCCCAGAAAAATTCCCTACGTATCTTGAAAAAACCATCTTGCTACACATGCTGTGTGTCCAACACAATGCCCAAGAAAATTTTTCGCGTCGACGCACTTTGACAAATCCCGACTGAATGCACGTGGTATTGTAAAAATCGTGTTTGATAAACAAGAGAACGAGTTCCAGGAGGTAGACATGCAATCAACGATCATTGAGTACTTACGTGAAAAGATGATACGCACTGCAGAAGAGAAAGGCAGTCTAGCTCATCCAGACGTCATCACGCTGAGTCAACACTTAGATCGATTTATTGTCATGCTTCAGCGTATCAACCTGGCAATGCGTACAAATCCCGAGCGGAATAGTTCGACCATCATCCAGCCTTTTGAAACCACTGGTAAATACCTTGTCAGTTTCAAGCGTGGTTACCTGAATCGTTTTACAAGTGATGCAATAAAACACTCCGCATCATCCTCGAAATGATTCTTTAGGATAAATAGTACACCTTTTAGTTAAATTTTTACATGCAGAGTATTTTATTGTCTCTTGGCCCCGTATGACCTCTGTATTGTTAATACTACCCTGTCTTGTCCGAAGGTTGACGGTGCCAGCGAAATTGAGAGGTTGGTTATTGCCTGGTATCAGGAGTAAAATCAGCGGACTAAGAAGCCGAACACATGGGTGAATATGCATGACTCCAAAACTCCCGTTGTTGCGCATGCGGGCCGTCTTCAGGTAGGCAAAGCTAAATCGGGCGGTCGGTTTCCCCTCACTTATACAAATCCTTTTCCTTTGAATCCATGGTAGAATGCCATCCAACAACTCTGAACCATTAAGTAAATGGGGAAAGAATAAACCAATTTATATCCGTGACTGTAATGGTACACGCCACACAATCCAGCAACCCACTCACCGCCCAATGACATTAAAGCCCAACCCAAGATGTAGAGTGGTATGTATGACGGCTTCGGTTGCAGACGGTCGTAAATGTAGAAGAAGAAATAGCTAACCGCGCCGAACATCCAGTAGGAAATAAAGTCCATCACCTGGAATTTAGACACGTCATTCACATCATAAAAGCTAACGGGTTGAACGCTCAATGAATGGTCGAAAGAGAAGCCACTATATACCCCGCACATAAAAAAGACAACAGTTACCTGCCGGGAGAATCGCTTTGGGAATATGACCATTAAGGCGACCCCAACACATAACCCCAAAATAATAAACCACTCATTGGCATTGAAGCGATTGTCGTAAACAATCACGTGACCTCACCTTCCGTCTGCTTGAGGTGAGTAATGAAAAAGGTCATGAGTCGCACAAACACGATGTAGCCACAAACCAAAAGAGCAGTATAGCCAAGGTGCCAATGTGAAGTGAACAAGATTCCCAGCCATTCGAGCGTTTTTTGCAACAGCACGTTCACCAATAACACCGCTACCATCAAAACGAATTTTAGGGGTCGTGACGAATAGAGCATGAAATTAGATGTAATAACCAGCTCGACGGGGACGCAGACCAAGCGTATTACCAAATCTGCCAGTGATTGTTCGACATGATTGTTTACCATGATCCAGTGAAGGTTTAAATGAAATATCGTAAAAACACTGAGTTCAAAAATGGTGCACACGAAAAACAGAAACACCGTCTCAACCGTCGATAGTTTTTTGGGAATGAGCGCAAGGACAGCAATTGCGCACCACGAGATGAGTACACACACCGCCAGAGACACGAACCTCCACCTACAATCGACAAGGATGGGCACTCAACACAATCAGTCCAACGACATCTCGATTTGACTCGGATATGCCGTCTTTCCCTAATCTGAAAAGTACCCACCCTTTTGTTTTTTCCGGATCTCCAAAACAACTTGAACGCACTCTTCGAGAGTCAGCGCACTACCTCCGCTTGGAGTTATCTTTACAAGTCGATTGTAGACTTGGCTAAGGTATCGTGTCTTATGCGCATCTGCTTCAGAAACGACGTCTGGCAGCGAGATGTGTGTGCCCGTTCGAGTGCCTTGACCCTCACACTCAGCTCCGGATGTGACGCACCTGTTCCGGTTGCGGTCGACCACACGAATGCCGCTAGTAATTCCTTCGCCGAGTTGGTCACAACAAACGCGTCGAAGTTCGGACATCAAATACCGTTAATTTCTGGGCATTTTGACGTAGCTAAACACCTTTACACAGAACCAAGTTACCCACGTTTACGCTACTCTCCCACCGATTTTCCCATGGTCGAATTTGCACCAAATTGACGCCAAATCAGCACCGAATTAGCGCCTTTTTAGCATCTAACGAGCATCGTGTATGAAACCTTTGAAACTCGTCCATCCTGCTGATAGAGCAAGTTGGGGAGATGACCTGTGACACACACCACATGGGGAATGGTCGAGGTGTAATCAATGATAATCGGTCTGAAACGCACGACCATCTCATCTCTCTATACTGCCTCACGGGAGGGATAGACGGTGTTTGGATTCGGGAGAAGGGATCCGTCAACCAAGTTAAAAGTCCTTATGGCCGAACGCGACATTAATGTGAGTGAATTGGCAGACATGACGGGTTTGCATAAAAATACGATAGTCGCTATTCGAACCGGTGATACAACTCGTCCTTGTACTGAAACACGGTATGCCATAGCCCGTGCGCTCAACGTCAAAGTAAACGATATATGGACAAATGCGTAGCTTTAGACCAAGTTTGTGATAAATCACAAACACGAGTTTTTTCAGCACAGATGACGTATGCATATTCCATCAGCCGTGCGTACAAATGACATGCTTAGTGCATCGGCTGATATTTCGGCATTCCGAACCAACGAAAAATTCATAAACAGACATAGAAAAGGCCCTCAGTTAAACTGGGGGCCATCTCAATTATTGTCGACCTTCGCTCAATATCTCCACTTCGGCTTCCACATTATCTATCCGTGTTGTCATTTTGTCCTGCCTGCGTTCCATGATATTCAGGCTATGTTCCATACGATAAACGCTTTTCTTGACGTCTTCTATATGGGGTACCGCCAACAAAACGCGAAAAACGTACGCTAAGACAATTTATGGGTGATAAATACAGATTTTCTGTACTCCAAGCCATTTGAGAAGTACTCACCGCGACTTTTACGACACTTTTTCAGGCTTTTATCCGTGTTAGGAGGCTGATTTTTTGCCCTGGTAAGTTGGAAAGTAGCGCAAAAGTCATCTTTCATGCCACTTTACCGCTTAGCGTACGGAATTTGCGTTTTGCTGTCGGTACCCCTATATCACCCTGTAGGTTCACGACTTTCTGCTCCAATGCACCTACCTGTGTCTGTAATGTGCTCATTTGTGATTGAAGGTGCGTAACCATTGAATTCGTACTGCCGACGGTTTTTATTAACTGTGTCAGTAGGTCTTCGATTCTCTCGAGCCGTTGACTGTCTTCTGTCAATCTATTCACTCCGTTCAAATCATCGTGTAGCCATTGTACCTGATTTCAAACCGTGACATTGCTCCAATTTTTCACTGCCTTGTTAGAATAGGCGGCAGCTCATCTGGATGATACACGTGAATGGTTCCGGCCGGCGCTTGAATCGTTTCCACCTGTTGCCCGGTCAAATCCACCAGCACCACACGTGGCCGCGCATCCCATGGTTGTGCTGTATACCATCGCTTTCGTTTCTCCCATTTGCTCGCCCACTGCTTGCTTGTGATTGGCGTCCGTTGGTACTCGAGCAGGTACGGACGGTTGCACCAGGTAAACGCCGCATCGAACTGTCCATCTGGTTCAGTCACCCACTCATTGGGACGTCCACCGGCAAGTGTGAGCGCAATCCATATATCACCCAGTCCGATCCAATGTTCAGCACGTTGTGAGACCCCTGAGATTGCCTTCTGAGCGGTTTTCAATTGCCTCCGTGCATGTTTGGGTCAATCGACGTCTTTTCTCGGCTCCTACAGGCCCAGAAACAGCCTCGAATGTCTCCTTGTGAAGTGACAGCCACTCTCGAGCACGCTTTTGTGGATCACTGTACCAAGCGAGGTCTGGATGCTTCGCCAACTGCGAGACAACGAACAGCCGCGCACATGACGCCAGGGCAGTCGCAAATGAGTAGATGCGGTCCGTTGAGGTAGAAAAGGAAGTTGGCACATGTCCTCCCTCCAGAAGCCTTGAATTTAACCTCTAAGACAAGGTGGTGCCTGCGCCGTACGGCGTTGCCACTTTGTACGATTGTAGCCATGTGATGACTTGTGATGGGCTGACATATGCTGCTTGGACGAGCTGCTCACTATTTGGCGTCTGCATGATCATGCGTCCTGGTATAAGTGGGATGTCCTCAGCTCCGTTGTGACGGAGAACAATGCGACTGTCCAGGTCTTCGGCCACCCTGAAGCAGAACCGGGTCTCGAGCTGGCTACGGATTGTGGTTGGCAGTGTGTCTGCATCCGGCCGCTGCGTCGCGTGGATGATATGCACGCCTGGTTCCCGACCGATGCGGACTAGCGTGCTCAGAATGTGCATACATGCGGTTCTCAACTGTTTCTCGTTTCCGTATGCGCCCTCGGGCGAGAGCTCGCCGCCTTCATCAATGGCCACAAATATCTCCTTGAACCACGGATCCGGCCGGAACGCATAACGCGCCTGGTTGATGATGTCGAGTCGACGCCACATTCCCTCTTCAATCGCCATCAGGCAGCCAAGGGCTTCCGCTGTCGTCCGGTAGATGTCTTTGACTTGCAGTGCGTGCTTCCAAGCTGAGAACGTTGCTCCGCCTTTTAGGTCGATGATGTGGATCTCCAAGTTTCTCTCGTCTTGCTTCTGACAGGCTGAGTACAGCAGCAGTTTCAGAAACTCCGATTTCCCGCTGCCAGTCGCTCCCGCTATCGACACGTGCGGCGTCCGGCCTCGCAGGTTGTAATGAATCGGTTTGCCCCACCAACTGCGGCCGACGAACACTCTCCAGTCTGCGGCCAACGCGAACCCTCCTCGGCATTCTCTTCAGTGACAGGAACACGTAAGGCACTAGCGCAGCCACGACACCAATATCAATCCATGAAATGTGGTCTATAGATGGTTCAGCCCGAAGTATCGGCGCCACGTCATGTGGGATTCCATCGCCCATGATGATGGGCGCAACCATCCGGACTCCGTAAAGCATCAAACCGAGAGAGGCCAGCTGAGCAAACGCATTGCGTGGGTTCTCTTTTTCATCGGTCACGATAGCCACCAGCTGAACATTCCCTGAGTGTGCCACCAAGCGTTAAGCATCAGCGTCTGCAAAGTTTCCACGATGTCTGCCCAGGTGCAGTGAGCTTGAATCATCTCATCGACGATACGCTGCATCTCGTATTGCAGGTGCGCGTGTAGTTGAGGACTCACCATGTGCTCGCCTCCTAGAACAGCCGGCTAACCATGCTCACAATGGTATGTGTGAGCTGGTCCGGAAGCAGATTCAGAGACATACCACGGTCAAAGTGCAAAAGTCTGGTTGCACCCTTATACACTTCAAGCTTGCTGACGTTCGACCCGAAGATCCCCATACCGGCAGCTTCGTGATAGCCCTTCGCGACAACTTTGTAGCCCAAGATGAAAACGGTCTTCCACACCGTCATTCACCTCCTGCAAAACGAGAGGTGTCCACCACAAGCGTGTCACTCGTCTGGGCCCCGTTCGCCACCATCTGCTCAAGCGTGATACCCCTCATCCTCATGGCTAGAAACTGCTTCACTTCTCGTCCCAACTGGATACTCTTTGAGTAATTCCACATTTGCCGTTGCACCGGGTGGTCCAAGTTGAAATAGATAACTCTGCGCTTCTCCCCATACAGCATCGCTGCACCTCCATTTGCTGTGATGCCTAACGATATGAGGAGCAGCGCTTGTCACATTCCTCGAATGCACAAAGAATACAGGCCTTCAGTGACCTGCCTCTATGTGCCCACAAATAAAATTGGTATTTCAGTAATACCTATCCTGTGTACCCATGAATATTTTCGTGTTATACAGGACTTTGGATAGAAACAATATCTCCAAAATGAGGATGAGTTAGTATATGGAAGGAAACCAAGATAATGAGACAAACATCAAGAGATTTCATCTATACCGAGGCCTGAGACAAATCATCCACGGATTGGACTCGTACAGAGACGGAATCGCACGTAATTTCGGAATCTCCGGAGCTGCGCTTTATCTCCTTGTTTGCATCGAACAATCGCCTCAGTGTAGCTACAAAGAGCTTGCAGAGTATGCGGGATTAGCACCAAACACAGTGTCGAGTGTTCTCCGGTCCCTGATTCATCAACAATTCGTGTCCGTTGTTACTGATCCAATTGACCGTCGGATTATTCGTCTTAACCTTACGCAAGCAGGCAGTAAAATTGTCGAAGATACATGGAATTTACTACAATCCACTTCACAGGCTGAAACGGATGCTCAATGTACAGAACGGGTATATCACCAGTTGAACCAGATTTGTGGTCCTTCCTAAAAATGAACAATATGGACTGAGTATTGCAAAAATCCTAATTGGACAGTATGTTGAAGACAAAATCACATCCAAACGGAGGCAATTAGACCGTTAGATATAAATATTACCAAATACGTTTGAATACGGGCAAACTATGGGAAACCATAAGACGCAAAGCTACGGGTCTAAAGACGAATTGTCTATGATCGCCGGGTTGCTATATTCGTGTCTTTGCGACGCCCTGTATTCCACATGCAGGGTGTTTGTTTGCGTGGAAGAGGGTGAGTTGGGTTGAATCCGTTAGCTCTTGTTCAAAACAAGATAAAAAACATTACACAAGTTGTCTTCGTAAATTCACACGTCAAGGAAGTACACGCGAGCATCTTAGAGTGTCTCCATAATCAACACCTGCCGATGGTGTTTCAGCCCATCGTAAACCACACGACCCAAGACATATTTGCCCATGAGTCACTCAGCAGACCCACATATCGAGGTGCAACCATTCGTCCGGACGTATGGTTTGGTGTCGCACACGACTACCATCATTCGCTGGAGACCGACCTCTTGGCCATTCGAAATGCGATACAGCAATCATCGATTGGAGCCAGAAGCAGCGAGGGGCAACTGCTGTTCATTAATGTAATGCCGAGTTCTCTTACTTCTCGGTCTTTCCACGTAGAATTAGAATCCATCTTCAGAAGCGGTGTGTGCCAGCCAAGTCAAATTATCCTGGAAATCATAGAACACGTCACATACGACCCTGCTGCTCTTCACGATGCCTTACATCCATTGAGAGACATTGGCATCCGATTTGCGTTGGATGATGTGGGACTAGGTGCATCCAATCTGTCATCGATTGTTGAATTGGAACCAGACCTGATCAAACTGGACCGGGCTTTAATTGCAGGCATATCATCCTCCATCTCCAAACAGAAGATGGTATCCCAGCTTGTCGACTACATGGGCTCTGGTGACCGCGTAATTGCGGAAGGCATCGAAAATATGGATGACTTAGATATCGTTAAACAGACGGGAGTCCATCTCAGTCAGGGCTTTATTTGGGGAAAACCAGAGCCGTTTCATCTCGTTCCTACAAAGCAGCACCTGTTCGGTGCCCAATCTGTCACTGTCCCTGTTTTGAAATCAGAACTCCAAAACGGTACTGTGCAAGTTCACCACGGACAAATTATCGTCAATAATCCCAAGCGAATTGGCAACTTTGCGACGATTGAAATCCCGTCAGACCCACGGGTGAACGTCATTGTAAACAGCACCCCATCGATTGGTCGGATTCTCGTTCAGGAGAACGACAACATCTTTGTTGAAAGTCACAACGTCGAACCAACCAGTAGACTCTTAACCAGAGAATCACCCGACAAAATGGAAGTTATCGTAGTTCGTCAAATTACACCTGGGGAACAATATCAATTGGCGGACAAAGAAGAATCAGCGCACATTGTACTTGAAATCAAATCCGAAGCTGTATATCCAGGCCAGCTTGCCACCGAATCAATCATTGAAGTCTTACAGTCCTGTGGATACCAAGGAACGCTCGATGAGTCAGCGATTGAACAACTGTGTAACGCTCGCGAGACAACTGAGGTGACTGTGTTACGAGGCAAGAGACCTATTGCCGGTACGCCGAATAGTTATACGGAAATCGAACAACCGCGGGAGTACGACCCTCTGCATCGTCGAATGAAAACTTCTACAGTGAGTGTAGGCATGAAAGTTGCCACACTGACCCGTGGTACACCTGGGGTTCACGGATATAACGTATTCGGAGAACGACTTGAACCGCCCTTGCTAGGCGCATCCCCAACGGTTGGGCCTGGTGTCGTTGAAATTGGGGATATGCTCGTCGCTTTGCGGAACGGACGTCTGGTGTTCACAAAGAACAAGATTGATGTTGTTCCTGAGCTGGTTATCGGACACAATCTGACCTCGAAAGACGGAAACGTCGATTTTGATGGAGATGTAATTGTATATGGTTCCATCCTCGACGGTGCTTATATCCAATCCTCGGGCACAGTCACAGTTCATGGCAGCGTGATGTGTGCGACCGTCATGGGAGAACGAGGAGTCTTTGTATCCGGATCGATTGTGGGCTCACAAGTCATCGCAGGGCAGTCAAAGTTTCTGTATCAGAAGACAGAGCCGACACTCAGAAGGTGCATTACGGAATACCAGCGGTTTCGTCAGGAATACAAAACTCTACTTCAGCATGCACAAAACCACCCTGACAAAGCGGCAAATATTCCGATGATTGCATATGTCCTTTTGGAACAGCGTCATCCCATGC
Organism: Alicyclobacillus curvatus; assembly: GCA_017298655.1. Classification (GTDB taxonomy): domain Bacteria; phylum Bacillota; class Bacilli; order Alicyclobacillales; family Alicyclobacillaceae; genus Alicyclobacillus_B; species Alicyclobacillus_B curvatus. Next base: position 11,922 of record CP071185.1, on the reverse strand, counting down.
TTCTCAGTATCTTCGAGCAACTCTCGAATGACTTCAGAGACCTTTCCTCAAGGGATGCTGTCTTTGCGCAATTGACTCATGAATTACGCTCAAAGTGGCTTGTTATTCAACGCACGAAGATCCACGAACAAGACGTGGAATTTCTCCATGAACAGTTGGTGAACTTTCTTGACCGTGTTCAAACAATCGCATCCGCGGAACCAGCAGATATACGAGTGAACACCGTCACCTCCAGCATATTAAGAGCAACCGGTAAAATTGTTGTAAAAGGTTCCGGGGTGTCCACGAGTACTCTAGAGTCTGAAGACACAATCCTCATCAAAGGTAGTGTACGTGGAGGATTTATGATCGCTAAGCACACAGTCCGTGTTTACGAGTTAGGAACAAAATCCGCTACTGAGACAGCGGTAAAGGTCGTTGACAACACTGGTCTGATTTCGATTAAAATCAGACATTCAAATACAGTACTTCAGGTTGGTAAACAACGTGACCGAAATTTCGAACCTCAAAATAACGTCTTGTATCGGAGGCTTGCTTATGACCGTTAAAACGTTGCTCGTAGACGACTCCATGGACACACTGGAAGTTTTGCGCCTTCACTTTGGGTTTTACGCCGATATAGAGATTGTGTCAACCGCTCGTGACATCCAAGAAACCCTCGAGGTCTGTAGCGCGCAGCCCGTGGACCTAATCTCAATCGACATTCAACTTGGCGTTCAAAGTGGATTTGATCTGTGCAAAGAAATTCGCGAAAAATTACCGCACACGTTTATAACCATGTGCTCACTAGAGTCTGATTCAGAGTATCAGCTCTGTGCAGCGAGGGCTGGAGCAAACTATTTCCTGTCCAAACCAGTGAGTTTCGCGGACATTTCAAACCTTATGCTGGCTTACAGAGAATTTCATGCCAGATCAAAACTCGCCGGCCAAGCCAGAAGCAGCCTAGCCACTTTATTCGATTCCATTGCACATATATCCGATGGGGGCACGTAAACCTAGCGTTGCTTAATGGTAGTTGAAACCCTTGGTAGGGGTACCGCCAACAAAACGCGGATTTACAACGTTAGAATTGTAAACAAATAGGCGTTATTGACCGGATCCTATTTCAGGTTGATGCTCCTGATTCGATGACACGTGTTTCAATCCAAATATCCACCATCCAATGAGCAGTACTTGAAGGATGGAACTTCCTCGAAACACATCCCATGCGCCGAATTTTTGTGCAACGGCGCCGCCGGATGCTGAACCAACAGGCATAGCAATCCAGGAAAATAAACGGCTTGTACTACCAACTCGCCCAAGAAGTTGATTCGGAACAACGGATTGCCGAATCACGGATGACATGACACTCCACATTTCAGATGTGCTGGCATAAACCAGCACACAAAGTGCAACCAGCGCTGGGATTGTTGTAAACGACAAGACAGCTGGCATGACCACCTGCAAAATCAGTAGGCCTGTGATGCTGGTGGATGTTGAAATATGATTCATCATCCACAAAGAGCTTACTGAGCCAACTAGAATACCAATTCCCACAAAAGTCATCACAACACCCGACCATGTTGCGCCGATGTGTAGCTCACTGCGCATATGGTACAGCAATACCGAAAAGACAGCTTCTCCCCAAAAATTTATGATGCCGGCTAACAGGACCAGCTTGCGGATTAATGAATGCTCGAATAAGTACCGCATACCCTCACGAGCGTCGGCGAGAAAGTGAGTGGATGCTTTGTCTGGAATGGTCCCTTCGGCAAATGACTGCCGGATAACCCCCAGACTAACAAGCGACACCAAGTATGAAATGGCATCTAAGATCAATGTATTGGCAGTCCCGAACCATACAACGAGCGCACCACCAAGCGCTGGTCCCAAAATTCGAGAAGTTGATGCCCCTATGGAACGTAGTGTATTCCCTTCCTTTAGGGATTCCACTCCCATGACCAGCGGTAATGCCGCTCCATAAGAAGCATCGAATACAGCCGAACACGCACTCATTAACACCATTACACCGTAAATCTCAAACACTCGGACAGTTGAAAATAAGTGAATGACTGGCAATGATACGATCAGCAGCATCCGAAGAGCATCCATTAGTAACATCAATGATTTTCTGTCATAGCGGTCGGCCCAAACCCCGGCTGGAATACTTAACAGTAGGTATGGGGGTACCGCCGACATTTTAACGAAAATATACGCTAAGACATTTATTGGAACGTGAATGCAAGCTTTTCCTACTCTAAGAGTTCCCTGAAACATGAAGAAACACGGTATATATACACCGCGTTCCGCATATTCATTCGTATTTGTGTGACGGCCGATCTTGCGCTATTGCCCCCTTATGCGCAATAAATTTTCTAATGAATTTTAAGCTAACAACAGTAGGGTGCTGAACTGGCGTCTCGGTATCATGCTAATTTCTGCACCCAGTTCCGAGTTCTGCGATACCACAAGAACAATCCTGCACGGAGTGCATTGTCGCATGCGATGCTTACCCACACAGCGGGTAAGCCAAATCCTAAACGCCAGGCGAAAACGTAAACCCCGAGTGTTCGAATCACCCAAATACCTATCATTGTGGTTATCATCGGGAACCTACTGTTTCCGCCAGCTTGAATTGCAGAAGTGTCGACCAAAACAGCAGCCAGGAATGGCTGGGAGAAGATATCGATTGCCAGGATGATAAACAACAGATGAATGACGTGTTGTTTATGAGTAAACAGCAGTCCAATCCACGGGCTGAATAGACATAACAAGATCGCCACTGCCGTCATGGAAACTGCTGATTCGATATAGCTCCAACGGCGATATATCCTGACATCCGATTCATTGCCGCCTCCGATCGCTTGCCCAATCGTAGCGGTTGCCGCTACCGCGAATCCATTTCCGATAGTGAAACCAAATGTGGTGAGCGTGCCAGCGATGTTATGTGTTGCATAGACGTCAACACCCATGCGCACGATGAGACCGAAATAAACAACTTGACCAAGACGCATGGATAGACGTTCTAATGCGGCGGGCACGGCGAACTTGATCATGCTCCAACTCAATGATCCCGAGAGCGTCAAGTCGGACCCATGCAATGTGAGTGCTTCCACGCGCCGCGACTTAACCCATAGGCGAATCAGTGCATACAAGCGAGCAATCACCATCGCGATGGCTGCTCCCTCAAGTCCCAAACCATGGAAGGATCCGACTCCGAAAATCAACACGTAATCGAGGATGACGTGCAAGACGTTCATCTCCAGTCCCACACGAAGTGGAACTTTCGTTAGACCAATAGCCCGAAACGCAGCAGATTGAGCAGTAAAAAATGCAATTAAGGGTGAGATCCCGAGAACAATCATGAAATATGGTAGCGCCGTCGCTTGCAACGTCCCTCGCGTACCCATGATATGTAAGAGTGGTATCGCGAACAAAAACGAAATCACGGATACAATGAGTCCGATGATTAACGCGATAACAAATCCGTGCCATATCACCGAACGACCACGTTCAAGATTCTTCGCACCAACGGCGCGCGATAGGTACACGGAAAGTGCTGCCGAGACGGCCGTAAATACTCCGATGTACGTGGCACTGTAGACGTTGGTCACGCCAACGGCGTCAATGGAAATTAGTCCTAATTTGGCAATGAAGAACGTATCGACTACCCCTAGTAAATTCTGCAGATACGATTCACCAATAGCAGGCAGTGCGATTTGGAACACCCGCTGGGCTTGTCGCGGAATTGTCGTGACAACACTCAATTCCATCTTCCTTTCCATGTATCAACACAGTCATCTCTTGACGAGCATAACCAATACACCTGCCAAGCACACTACAGCACCAATCCATTCAGTGATCAGGCGTGCGTTTGTCAACAAACCATCCCCAAAACACAGCCATTGCTATAAATATCCCGCCATAAGCGGCGTACGTCTTTCCAAATGAAAATTCTTGGCGAGTAGCCAAGATACCATACAAAATCATGGTAAGAGCGCCAATGACTCCGACCCAGAGGGGCTTCCCATTTCTAAGCCACTGCCAGATGAGATAACCTCCGCCAATCTCGGCCAGACCCGCCAAGAAAAACAGACCAATCGCTCTCAACAGCATATCCGTGTCACTCTCCACGTTCTACTTGAACCTTGCATTGGGTTTTGCACGGTCAAAACCGGTTTGGCGTATTCGACGTGCTCAGAAACAAACGTATGCGACGACCCCGATTGCAATCAGCATTGCTGCATTAATGGCAATGGCGTTTTTCTCAAGCCATTCTCCTTTGAGCTGATAGCCCACCTTAGTCGCTATGAGCGTCAAAATCACGAACGTTGCAATCGTGAAAATTGCGAACACAAGTAATACACCCACAACCGCCATTACACTTACTGCACTTGCGGCAAGTGCAACAGGGAGGATGGTTAAGTCAGGAGACGCTGCCACACCAAACGGGATGGCAATTGCTGCAATACGTTTTAGCAATGTTTTCGGTTCATCTTGGGCATGGTCGTGTTCTGAACCATATTCTTCGTGAACAATTGAACCGACACTGACGCCTTGCCGCTCTATCGTTGCGGAAAATTCGTCCGGATGGTGCTCCGTAAACAACGCAAAAAATCCGGATGCGGATACTTGCAACGTGTAGTGATCTACCCCGGTCAGCTGCAGAACAAAAGTAGTATTACCAGGGACGAGCGTCTCCCCTCCTGAGCAAATCTTGGCCGCACCGTTAAATATGTCAGTTGCCTCAGTTGACGCGCACTTGAATGAGTCAGCCGATTTATCTTCAACTGGGAACAGAGCAACTTTCATGGCTGGGTCTGGCCCCTGATGTAGGACAAATTGATACTCCCCTGTTGATAACTGATATATGCCTCCCCATTCAAAGGGCTGTTCATGGTCGTGACTCTGACCATGACGGTGAAGTACAAGTGAACCAACTACATGTCCAATCGACGCCAAAAAGGGGATTTTTGCGACCCGCGACATACCCCAACGGTTCGTTCCGGCCACAACCGCGAGCGGTACCCAGTGATCAGGCAAAATTGAGTGCAGGATAGCCACTCCCGCAGCCGCTAGCAAAAGTAAATACACTGACGTCGTATGCATCAAAGCATCCCCCTGCGCGATTCCATTATGAAATCTTGAATCACTTTTTCCGGTCCGGTTTGGGTCTCCCCACTGAGGTGCCATGCGTAAGCGCGAATCCAGTTTCCTCAGAATAGCGAATACTCACATTTTCAGGGTCCATGTTCCCTTTAAGTAAATGCTCTGTGACAATTCTCCGCCCCAGTCTCGGCGTGACCTTGCGATACCAGGTGCCTTCGGGGTACACGATGACGGTGCAAGCATCATCGCATCTTCCATTACAGCGCGTCAGACTCGTGTGGATTTGTGGGTCGGCGTTATTGCTTGCAATTTCCATACGAATCGTTTTGGCGACGTCAAGACCACCATGTTCCACGCAAATGTCGCCGTTACATATGAGTACGTGGTGCCGACATCCTGACAAGTTCCAAGTGGTCAATCAAGACACATCCCTAAATAAATTTCTCCAATGCTTTCTTCATACGGTCCAAAACTTCGGAGTCACTTGGTTGGCGAATGCCATCCACAACGCAGTCTTCAAGATAATCCTCAAGAATGACGCGACCGACTGCATTGATCGCAGATTTCACAGCACTCACTTGAAGTAGCAGTTCTTTCAAACTACGACCTTCCTCTGCCATCTTTTTGATTCCACGAATGTGACCCTCAATGCTCGATAACCGACTAATGACATCTGGTATTTTATAGGAACTCACATCATTCACCCCCCTACCCCCCTGGGGAGGGGGGTAACTAATTACGACTACACTGTGATTAGAGACTCCGTGTCAAACATCAAGGAAAGCACGCAAAACAGAGCCGCCAAGACCGTTCTTCCCTACAGCTCTCACTGAGGAAATTCGATGCGTTGAAGGTATTACAACGAAGCACATTTTCTCTTCTTGCGTGTATAATGACTACATGAGTAATTGTTCAAATAGGAGGAATCACTATGCTCGACATAGACCGAGAAACTTGTTGTGACGTAGTTCATGGAGATGCGGTAAACGAATGTACGGTTCAACTGAATGACGCAGTCGTCGATAGTTTGTCTGAGACCTTCAAAGCACTCGCTGATCCGACGCGAATTCGTATTCTATACAACTTATCGAAACGGGAATTATGTGTTTGTGACCTTGCAGAAGTACTGGGTATGACCCAATCCGCAGTATCACATCAATTACGATATCTGAAGGCGTTACGGCTGGTCAAGAATCGCCGCGATGGAAACACCATCTACTATCGACATGATGACGCTCATACGATGGGATTGTTACAAATGGCAATTGACCACTCGTCTCATATAAGCCATGAAAAGGGAGAAAACGAATGAATGAACACCATCATGATCACGACCATGGAGATGTACTTCATTCCCATGCTCCAGCCAGGAAAATGAAACTGGCGTTTTTCTTAACGCTAATCATTCTCGTTGTGGAAGTACTTGGAGGGTGGCAATCACACAGTTTGGCATTATTGTCGGATGCAGGACACGTCCTCACGGATATTGCTGCTATCGGTTTATCCTGGTATGCCGTGAAGCAATCTGAGAAGCCCCCGAACGAAGGCATGACATTTGGATATTATCGAGCGGGTATTTTGGCTGCCTTCATCAACGGTGTCACACTTATACTCATCACCATCTGGATTTTGTGGGAGGCGTATGGCCGCTTTCAGCATCCAGAACATGTGATGCCTACTTGGATGTTTGCCAGTGCGAGTGTAGGGCTTGCGATGAACTTGTATCTTGGCCTTGGCATGAGACGTGAAGAAAACGTCAACGTAAAGAGTGCCGTGCTTCATATGCTTGGAGATGCCGCCGCTTCCGCTGGAGTTATCATCGGTGGCATCATCATCTTGTTTACACATTGGTACGCTATTGACCCTATCCTCAGCGTACTCATCGCCCTCCTCATTGCGTTCGGTGCCTGGAGAATTATCAAGCAGACAATCGGTGTTTTGATGGAAGGAACACCTGCTGATGTGGAGATCATCAACGTTGTAGAAGCGATCACATCGGTACCAGGTATCCAGCACGTACACGACTTGCATGTTTGGACCATCACCAGTGGAAGAAATGCGTTATCGTGCCATGTAGTCGTAGATGGAAAGTTAACCGTTGAAAATACGCAAAATTTACTTCGTGAAGCGGTACACAAACTGGTTCATCTCGGACTTGGGCATGTGACCATTCAGACAGAAGACCCTACACATCTACATGATGAATCCATTCTTTGCCAGGACGGTGGGATCGCCGGCCATCGTCACTGAGACGAGGGGGTTACGCCATGTCGACGCATGCGATATCGGTAAAGAAAGGTATCCACATTGAAATTGTCTCAATCATCTGGATGGTGATTGAAGCGGCAGTTGCAATCGGAGCAGGTACTAGTGCTCACTCATTATCATTGACAGCGTTTGGTGCAGACAGCATTATCGAGCTTGTTGCGGGTGCGGTCTTACTTTGGAGATTAATGATAGAAGCACAGGGAGCGGGCCTTGCTCACGTGCAGAGGGCGGAGAAATCATCGTCCTGGGTAGTAGGGATTGCATTGCTTGCGCTTGCTGTGTACGTCGTCGCGGCTTCCATTGTTAAACTTATCACCCACCAAGGAGCGGAAACGAGTTTTTGGGGAATAGGATTGGCGACAGCTTCAGGAATAATCATGCCGTACCTATCGAGAGCCAAGAAACGAATCGGCTCCGAAATCGGTAGTAAGGCACTGCGCTCAGACGGATCGTGCAGTATCGTTTGTGCGTACATGGCGTGGATAGTTCTAGCTGGTGTAATTCTGACTGCACTTCTCGGTTGGTGGTGGATTGACGCCATCGCTGCACTTGGACTTGTTTACTACGTGGTTAAAGAAGGCTGGGAAGCCGTTCAAGAGGCACGCGGAAATGAGGATGTCTGCGACCGTGGGTGTGGTTATTGAACTCTCGGCAAGTGAAGGGCGTCAATGACGCCCTTTGGTCTATCATCAACAAGATCACTTCGTAGGAATTGTGTTGATACTGACAGGCTTAGTGTTCTTGGTATAAGGACGTTGTTAAAACGAATTGCGGCTATGCCATTCCGTGCGGCATCTTCATGGGGATATTCGTTGTGTTCACGATACTAGGGTTCGTGGTTTGCACTATAAGTATGTCGGTACGGTGTATACAAAATGGAAATGTTCCGCATGGGAGTAGAGATTCTGGGGTGACGAAAATGAGAATAATACGGATAGTAATGGAGACCATGATGATTCACAATGAGAGGCGTCATTATGAGTTCGTCAGACAAGTGGGTGTTCATGGATGACTCGGACACAACGCTTGATTTTTCTTGGTGTACATTTCGGATGGATAACCCTTTGGATAACTGCGATTGACCTTAGGGGAAAAATCTCAGAACGTACTTTTGACATCCTGCTTGGCGCTTCCGCTGGGGTCGCTGTTTTATCCACCATTTTTATGCTGGTAGTGATGTTCGGAAACCGAAAAAGGTAAGTTGACGATACGCAAACCCTTGCGCCTCATAACATTACCAACGGGCTCACACCCAGCAAGGACCAGGTGTGAGCCCACATCGTATATTGCATTCGGTTGTGCCGCTCACGCACTGGTTAACCTCCAATGGATAGTTGAACAATCTTTACGACAAGCATAATGACTGCTATCACCAGATAACCACGAAGGGTCGCCATGGCGAGCTTTTGTGTCGGAGACCATATTACCTTCGGCAGTTTGCCAAGCGGAGGCATTCGCCAAGTGTGCCGGTCTTCTTCTCCGTACATCGGTTTGACTGGTGAACGCCTCCGATACCATACTAGGCCAGCTGCCACAAGCCCAACGAATAGTACGCCAGCTGAAACAAGGCTTAATACCTGGACGTTGACACTCGGAAAGAACGTTGCAATGGCTAAAATCAACGAAAGTACAACCAACACACCGACAATTACACTACCGATGATATTCAACCACGGACGATTAACCCAAGGTCCTAAAACAGCTTTGTCATTGCACAGAAGTAACAAAAACACGGTCGCGCTTGGGAGCAGAATGCCTGCCAAAGCTTGTACTCCAGTTGTGATAAGCCCAAGCGGAGCATGTGGGATGACGACGATGCCAGCGGAAACCAAAATGATGATGCCGTACACCACGTAAAAGCTCCAGCCTTCCTTGATGTTCCGGTGCAATGAATGTTTTGTACCAAACACATCACCAAACGCATACGAAGTCGATAGGGTAACTGCCGCAGCGCCAATCAAGGATGCATTCAGCAAAATGATTGCAAACAAATCACCGGCCACCGCTCCAACATGCAGCGACAATCCAGCAATCACAGTGCCGGCATTCACAAATTGTCCAGCCAGGGTGGTTCCCTGGAATGCAAATGCAGTCGTTACGATGAGTGCAGTTGCTCCAACCACCACAACAACAGAACCAATTACTGTATCGAACCGCTCATAAGACAACCACCGGGGTGTCAGCCTCTTGTCGATCACGTTTGATTGCTGAAAAAACAACTGCCACGGTGCCACTGTCGTCCCCACCATACCAATGATGAGAAGCAGTGCGTCCGAGGTGAACCCACCATGCACTCCCGGTAGCAAAAAACCTGTAACTACTGGGCGAGCAGTTGGATGGGTCATGAGTACAAGAGGTATGACCAGAAAATTAGCGATAACCATCACATACATAAATCGCTCCCAGCGGCGAAAACTACCGGTAGCCGTCATGCCAATGAGTAAAATGGATGCAAGTGCAACTGAAACCCAAGGCTTAACGCCGAAATGGGACATCGCCATGCGGATACCGATAAATTCTGTAACAATGGTCAGGACGTTCAGGATGAACAAGTCACCAACTGAGAAGGCTCCCCAGAACTTCCCGAACCGCTCAAAAATCAACCTGGCATGGCCAACTCCAGTTACTAGACCAAGACGAACCACCATTTCTTGATTCACAATCAGCACCGGTACCAGAAGCAGTAACACCCAGAGAAGGCTTGTGCCAAAGTTTTGCCCTGCTTGAGCGTAGGTCGCCACGCCGCCTGCGTCATTGTCACCAACCATCACGATGAGTCCAGGACCCATGATGGCGAGCAGGGTCAGTATACGGGACCGCCAGCTCTTACGAGTTACATTATCGTCAACACGCACTGTACCAAGTGCGCCTTTGATGTCACCAATATGCTGGCTGTCCAGTATAGCCGTGTCTTGAATTGCCAAATTTGTGCGCATTGTTTTTAACCTCCTTGAGGGTGTGGTAGGAGGGACAGAAGCCCCTATAATTGATGACCAAAGCAAACACATTGAATTGTCGCTGATGACTAGGACCTGAATCCACACCTACCACCTCCTTCAAAGAGCAAATGTAAAATCCCCTGGCAATTGCTCAGGGGATTGGATCTGCACATGCAAAATAAGCAGATGCTCTACATCCCCCTAGTTGAGCTTTAGCACTATGCAACGTAGAGTTTTCACTCAGCCACATTAGGTAAAGCCTTAATCCGGCAGTACCTGGTGACCCATTGGCGTCTTTCGACGTTTCCGGGCAGCGGCTTATGTTCACATAGACGCCTCGCCTAACGAGGACCGGTTGTATTCAGTTCATGGTATGTACTTTGGCATACCCTTGTTCTCGGCAAACGCCTGAATGTCCTTGACGTACCGTCGATGATTTTACTGGCACATTGTACCTCATGTACAGTCGAGATATCAACATAAAAATGCTATTTTGGCGGTTCAATATGGACTTCTAAACGGAACCCTTATTGGTCTGCTCGAGAGCAACAACCGATGAAATTCAGCGCCTGTATGTGTATGCATAACTTGCATCGAGGGGTCGTCTGACTTACGCCCGCGTAATCCGAATCAGAATTCGGACCGATTTCCTTCGCTGCGCATAGTATGACAGTGCTGAAATGTAAGGGAATCATTGTGGTCGTGCGTCCATTATGCAAGGAGGCAATTTAATGTTAATGCTTCTTTTGTCAGCATTATTGTTCAGTATATCCTCCAATCTTGACAATGTAGTTGTCGGTACTGCTTATGGAATAAAGAAAATCAGGATAGGAATCATTGCAAACTTTATCATTGCGGTTGTAACAACAACAGGAACATTTTTATCGATGTCATTGGGTGCGTATATTGCCAAATTCATGCCACCATCAGTATCAAATGTTTTAGGTGCTGCAATTATTGTGGTTGTGGGTATCTATTTTGTCATACAGAGCCTTATAAAACTAATACGTAACACCAATGCAAAAGAACTGGCATTAAAAGATCTTTCTCATATGGTTGAGTATGCAGAACGTTCAGATGCGGATAAATCGGGTCATATTGATGCGAAAGAAGCGTTTATGTTGGCGTTAGGATTAACATTTAACAATTTAGGGACTGGAATCGCTGCAAGTATCACAGGAGTCAATATTTTTCTCACCGTAATCTCTACATTTCTCATAAGTATATTGACAATTATCCTCGGATACTCCATTGGTAAAAATGTGTTAGGAAGGTTCTTCGGTAAATATGCCCCATTAATTGCAGGTGTTTTGTTAATTGTACTTGGCTTTATCGAAATGTTTAATTGATCAGATATCCCGCCCATTCGCAAAAAAGGCTGCCATTCCTGCAGGCTTTCGTTGTGTCATCTCCTGATTTCAAACTATGCTGTTGCGGTTAACCATTGTGATGCTAATTAGACGCAGTCCTTGCGGCGCTAACCAGTTCTGCAACAGTCCCTTTGCTTCGAACGGCGTATAACCATACAGTAGCACGTCTCTCTTCGAGATGCGCCCCCTCAAGAAGGGAGCATGCCTCATTTTTGAATCCTTCCGCAACCGTCGGCATTGGCGAATAACCTCAACAT
>CP071184.1:3245000-3367500 GCA_017298655.1 Alicyclobacillus curvatus | reverse complement strand
AGGAGACAAGCCCCGTAGGTCGGCAAGCCCGCGCTCGGTCACCAGTACATCGACATCGTGTTCAGTGTGATCAACATGAGAAACAAACGGAACTACACTCGATATCGCCCCGTGCTTGGCTATCGACTTGGTCACGAAGATGGCAATGCCGGCGTTGCGGGCGAAGTCACCGGATCCGCCGATGCCGTTCATCATATGCGTACCGCCCACATGGGTGGAGTTAACGTTTCCGTAAATGTCGACTTCGAGGGCGGCATTGATGGCGATGACGCCCAGGCGGCGAATGACTTCCGGATGGTTGGAGATTTCTTGTGGGCGCAAGATAACTTTATCGCGGTACTTCTCAATGGTTGGGATGACTCTGCGCATGGTGGCATCGGACAAAGTAAACGAACAGCTCGAGGCGAACGACACTTTACCTGCGTCGAAGAGTTCAAACACCGCGTCTTGCATGACCTCGGTGTAGATCTCCAAGTTCTCGAACGAAGAAGTCTTCAGACCGCTAAGCACAGCGTTCGCAACGGAGCCAACACCGCTTTGCAAGGGCGCGAGGTTGCTTGGCAGCCGACCTTGCCTGACCTCGTTTTCGAGAAATTCGAGGATGTAATCCGCCATGACCTGCGTTTCGGCGTCTGGTGGGACGATGGTTGATGGTGAATCGTATTCGTTCGTGATGACAATTGCCGCAATTTTATCCGGGTCACACGGTATCGATGTTCGGCCGATTCTGTCACTTGGGGCAGTCAGCGGGATGGGTTGGCGATGCGGACGGTTTTCCGGCAGGTAAATATCATGAATGCCTTCAAACGCTTCAGGAATCGCAACGTTTAATTCCACAATGACTTGTCTTGCCTGTTCGACAAAGACGGGTGAGTTACCGACACTGGTTGTCGGCACGATACCACCGTCTTCGGTAATGGCCACGGCCTCAATAATGGCGATATCCATCTCGCCAAGCAGCCCGTTTCGCGACCATTCTGCGGTGTGGCTAAGATGTTGATCCATGTATGCGACTTCACCCGCGTTAATGCGGCTTCTGAGTGTGCTGTCACTCTGATAGGGCAGTCGGCGTGAAATTACGTTGTGTTGGCTGAGTAGTGTGTCTGTTTCAGCCAGCGATGCTCCTGAATAAAGATTGATGCCCATGGGTTCGGTGGTGCGTTCCAGACGTCTTACGAGTGCACGTGGAACGGCTTTTGCATCTCCTGACCTGGTAAATCCGCTTACGCCTACCGTCATTCCATCTTTCACCATGTCTTGTGCTTTATCCGCAGTAATAATGCGTGAACGGAGGTCGGTCCGCCGGATGCGTTCCTCACACATGCATCATCATCTCCAAGTAACCGTTTACATTTCACCTTTTCTGAAATATACAAACGTATTTTTGTTTTGTCTGGCGTTCTTGACAGACACTGTTATTTGGCGACAAAATCAACATAGTAGCGATAAACAAATTGCCTAAAATCGTTCTGGGCTGCTTGAGGCATAGGCAGTAGGCCACTTGGACCAACTACGAAATCCTCAGGTGAGTTTCATACAGGTAGAGGTCAGCTATATGGGGGGAGCACCTTGGACGAGTCTCAGTGGGTGCAAATCAGTCAACTGTTACGCCATCTCCTGCCGCCAGAAGCATCTGTCGCAGTCGCGAATGAATACCAATATCTCGATTATCAACCTGGGAAATATGACATCCACATCCAACCCGGGACCATCATTCCTCAAGGGAGCATTTCGGCCCAGGTCGTCACTCAAAAGGCAAGTGTCGAAGGATACATGGACGCTTCACTTTTTGGGGTTCCTTACTTTGGCAGAGGATACCCTTTTCAGTTGGAGAATACATGGGGAGCGGTGACTGTTATCTATCCTCCGGATGCTACAAGTTCCCGTCACATAACGGGTGCCGGAGGACGTCTGAAGTACATGTCATCCGCGTTCGATCCGATGGCGCTCACATTTGGTGAGACGTTGACTCCTGCCGAACGCACGGCAACGGCAACCAAGTTACCACTCGGGGTTGGTCAGCTAGTCCAACCCGCCACCTTTGTGACTGGCCAACGCGGGGAGTCCTGGCGCCCTGTACCTGTCACCGACATTGCGTACTTTGAGAGCTATGAGAAGCGTAACTGGATGCACACGAAAGACGCTGTTTATACGACGATTCATACGCTACACGAATTGGAGACCTTATTGCCGGTATCATTTTTACGCATTCATCGATCGTACATTGTAAATATCGATATGATTAACAATATTGAACGCGGGCTGTCTGCACCGCTGTCGATTACGTTATCCACGTCCAAGGAGCAAAAACTTTCCGTCAGTCAGTCCTACGTTCGGGAAGTCAGAAGGCGGCTTGGTTTTTAACCGACCTTACGTCAATCAAAAGAAATGGATGGGTGGTTTATGTCAGAGCAAAAGACATTTCAGCTCCACATCTCGCTCTATGAGATGCCAGATGGCATGTACGTGGCGACCTGCGCGGAGGTTCCATCCTGCCGCATCTTGCGGCAGAACAAGGAACATGCGTTTACAGACGCAAGGAAATACGTGATGCAGTTTCTACGAGAGCGTGAGGCAGAGGGTAGGCCGTTTGTCGTTCCCGAAATCCGTGAGGTGGAGTTCCGCGTATAATGGAACAATTGAGCCGGGCCCACTACGTGTACGTTTTGGAGTGCTCAGATGGGTCTCTGTACACGGGTTGGACCACGAATGTACTGCGTCGAGTGCAGGCCCACAACAGCGGAAAAGGGGCGAAATATACGCGTACCCGCCTCCCTGTGTCGATTCAATTGATTGAAACCTATGGGACAAAATCTGAAGCTTTGCGACGGGAACACGAAATCAAGCAAATGAGCCGCCGCCAGAAGCAGTTGCTGATACAGAGTGCAAACGATGGACACCAAAGTAACGCCCCTGACACTCACCAACCTGACCGTCGCGACCTTGACCGTCACGACCTTGACACTCACCAACCCGACCGTGACGACCTTGACCGTCACGTGCGTCACCATACTGAAGAAGGAAGCGACTGCACATCATGAAAAAATGGTTGACCTCGACCGGAGTCCTTGTTGTGGCTCTGGTTTTAATGTGGGGGTTTTCTTGGGCCTTTATCAAAATTGGACTGCGCTATTCCCCAGCTCTCATTTTTGCTGGCCTGCGAACGTTTATTGGTGGCCTGACGTTGGTAATCGTGGCAGCTGTCAGCGGCAGTCGTCCAGCGTTCCGGCAGCACTGGCATGTCTACGTACTGTCTGCCGCGTTCAACGTATTTTTGTTCTTTGGTTTGCAGACTGTCGGGATGGAATACTTGCCTTCTGGTCTGCTCGCAGTGCTTGTCTACTTTCAACCAATTTTATCAGGCGTCTTCGCTTGGCTGTTTCTCTCGGAGACGTTTTCAGTTCGCAAAATCATTGGATTGGCATTCGGTTTTCTCGGAGTTGCGGCGGTTAGCATTGGAGGTATCGAAGGCCACACTTCCATGCTCGGTATCTTTCTTGCGATTTGTGGAGGGCTTGCGTGGGCGATTGGAACTGTCTACTCCAAACACGTTCAAGGTCGCGTCAATATGACGTGGCTGATTGCCTTGCAGTTTGTTATCGGGGGCATTGGACTTCTGATTGGCGCCGTGTTTACGGAGTCCTTTGCGGCTCTTCAGTTGACGCCGACTTTTCTCGTCAGTTTTGCCTATTCCGCCTTGATTGGTGTGTCCTTGTCCTGGATTGTCTGGTTTACATTAGTTCATCGGGGCGAAGTAACAAAAGTTACGTCCTACGTGTTCTTTGTACCGATTTTGTCCGTGATAATTGGTATTGTGTTTTTGCACGAACGGTTTACGTTGTATCTGTTGGTCGGCCTGCTCTTTGTGACGCTCGGCATTTATCTCGTGAATTCGAAAAGTAAGCGGGATCGCAAACGAGCAGAAGAAGCGATGCAAACAAATTCGTCGTTCACCGCATAACTGTCGATACCGTAAGCCGCATAGACGGCATGGAATGCGATGGCATAGAAGGCATTGGTGGTATAGAAGGCATTGGTGGTATAGAAGGCATTGATGATATAGAAGGCATCGACGACGGCATCCGCCGCATAGGCGGCATCGCGCCGTCCTAGTAGTCTGCTTCTTCTTCCGCAGTTTGCTGCCAGACGTCAGGGGGTAACACGCGCCTAAGAGCACGCATCGCGTGCTTAAGGGCCCCCCGACGTCGCTGTTGCCACTTGACTAGAGTTTCCCAAGTCTGCGGCTGGACGAGCTCCGTCGAATTCAAGGTCGAGAGCGCGTCGTAGGCAACCTTGTCCTGCAGGTTTGCCAAAATGGTGTTTTGAGCACCCATCTGCAGCCCAATGTCTACATCTCCCTGACTCCGCCAAACGAATCGACGTAGATGACCCACAGCGATGTTTCGATACAGGCTCGCTTTTTCCGTTGCTTGGTTAAGTACAGGCCACATAAGAAGCTCACGCAACTGCGGCCAAGTTTGCATCTCTGCTACAATGGAGCAGAATACCTGGTCCGCAAACACACTCATGTCCAGATTGTATACGGCTTCTGAGATATGTGCGTGAAAAGTTGGGTCATCATACATATGATTGATTCCCCCTGCTGAAAACGTGTCGTTGTATTCATATGGGCGGTCGTTGCGAAACGTGATTTGGGGAGGAATGAGGAATGAGAGTTCATGTGTTGGGTCATTGGGGAGCGTACCCGGAGCCTGGGCAGGCAACGACAGGTTTGCTGGTTGAGACGGATAAGCACAGGGTCTTGATTGACGTCGGATCGGGCGTATTGGCGCAGTTGTTCGATATTTGCCCCGTAGCGGATTTGACAGCCGTTATCGTTACTCATCACCACCATGACCACACTGCAGACCTCGGTGTCCTCGGGTACGCACTTTTGCTCTCGCGGATTACTGGGAGTCGCACCGCAAAATTACCGATGTACATGCTGCAAGGGTCTCCTGAGCGGATGTCTGAACTGGCGAAGGAACCGCTAGCTGATGTGCATATTCTGGACGCCAACGCGGTTCTCGACCCCAAAGCCAGCATAGATATCGATGGAATCCAGGTGTCCTTTGCGCGTACCGCTCATGCGGTGCCATGTCTCGCTGTGCGGATGGAATACCAGGGGAAAGTCTTTGTGTTTTCGGCCGATACCTCGTATTCCCATGGGGTGACGCAGTTGGCACGAGGTGCCCATCTGTTCCTCTGTGAGTCAAGCATGTATTTCGGGCAGGAGAAGGATGCTCATGCGGCCGGACACATGACTGCTCCACAAGCAGGGCAGATGGCGACGGAAGCCGAGGTAAAACAACTCGTCTTAACACACCTGCCGCACTACGGAAATCTCGCCGATCTCGTTCTACAAGCCGCAACAACATACGCGGGTCCGATTGCACGCGCCGAGCACAGAATGGTTTTGGAGGTTTCGTCATCTTGACAGATTCGCCGAATGAAAAGGACATTGCTGTTCACTTTGACCAGGTCAAAAAGACATTTCGCGAGCGTGACAAGGAAACTCAGGTCTTGAAAGGGATCACCGGTACGGTTCCTGCGGGAACCGTATTAACTTTGGTGGGACCATCGGGATCTGGGAAGAGTACACTTTTGTCGCTGTGCAATCTACTTTTAACCCCTGACCAAGGCGACGTTTATGTGTATGGGAGGGAAGTACGGGATTGGCCGATTCCATCTTTGCGCAAGACGGTTGGTATGGTCTTTCAAACACCGACGCTCTTTCCTGGCACCGTTCTCGATAATCTTGCCCTTGGGCCACAACTCCGCGGTGAGCAATTGGACAACCCCGGATATTGGCTGGACGCCATTGATTTGCCAGAAGAACTGGCGGGGCGGAGCGTGGAAGAACTGTCTGGTGGACAGCGGCAACGTATCGCTCTGGTTCGCACACTCATTAACGAACCGTCCATTTTGCTGCTTGATGAAGTTACCTCCTCGCTCGATCCGGTATCTACCCAAGTGGTTGAGGCGCTGATTACCGATTGGCGAAAGAAGTCCGGTGCGACGGTGCTGTGGGTGACTCATCACCTCGACCAGGCGCGCCGCCTGGGTGATATCACGTGGTATCTCGAGGCCGGAGAACTGCTTGAGGCACGAAATACAGCAGACTTTTTTGCAGCACCAGAGCACGAACGAGCTCGGGCGTTTGTCCAGGACGGAAACCTTGCAACAGGCGTAGAGGAAACCAGTGTATCTGTGGATTCCGGAGAACTGCCGTCCTTTGCGGCACGCGAGGGGAGGGAAGCAGAGTGAGCTTGCTGTCGCTCTCATTTACCCTTGCCTTTGTCGCGGTTGCGTTGGCTATTGCTCTTTGGCAGCGGCTTGGCATCGAGCGTGATTTAATTGTGGCCGTTGTGCGCGCAACGGTCCAATTACTGATTGTCGGTTACCTTTTGAAAGTCGTGTTTGCAACCAAGTCGTCTGTTTTTACTGTCTTGATGGTGCTGCTGATGATTGCCGTGGCTGTGGAGAACGCCAGGCGCAGGGGAAAAGGCATCCCGGGTGTCTGGTGGCGGCTTGCCATTGCCATCACTCTGACGACGTTTGTTACGATTGGGTTCTTGCTCGTGACACGGATTATCCCTTGGACGCCGCAATACGTGATTTCCCTCAGTGGCCTCATGACCGGAAACTCGATGGTATTGTCTTCGTTGTTCTTGAATCACCTGATTTCGGAGACGAAGAACCGCCGAGAGGAAGTGAACGTCTTGTTGTCGCTTGGCGCGACACCGACCCAGGCGATTCGGCACGTGGTTAAGCGGGCGATTCGAACAAGTATGATTCCGACCATTGACTCGATGAAAACCACCGGTTTGGTCCAGTTACCTGGAATCATGACTGGGCAGATATTGGCTGGGCAAGACCCTGTCACAGCCGTGAGATACCAACTTCTGATTTTGTTTGCCTTGCTGACTGCAGCTGCACTCACGAGTATCACGCTTGGATACCTCACAAAAGGCAGTCTGTTTAATCGCCATCAGCAGCTACTGCAGACTTTTGGTCACCGCGAGGCGTAGGCCCAGAGTAGGTCGTGGTGTAGCCCCTAGTGCAGGCCGTAGTGCGGGCCGTAGTGCGGGCCGTAGGCGATGCTAGAGATGAAGCATCGCCATCGTCATGCGGCGTCTGCGGAGCCGGCTTAGGAGCCGACGATGGTGCCACCGTTCACGTGCATGACTTGGCCAGTAACATAAGTACTATTGCGTGATGCAAGATAAACGTAAGCAGGTGCGACCTCCACCGGTTGCCCAGCTCGCCCAAGCGGCGTATCAGCGCCAAATCCGGTTATCTGACTTCCGACAAACGTGGACGGAATGAGTGGTGTCCATATCGGTCCCGGTGCGACCGCGTTGACTCGAATTTGACGCGGCGCGAGCGACAGTGCGAGTGAACGCGTAAACGTCACAATTGCCCCTTTGGTCGCAGAATAGTCAATCAAGCTCTTATTTCCTTCATACGCGGTCACCGAAGTGGTGTTGATGATGGTGCTTCCTGCCTTAAAATGCTTGAGTGCAGCTTTCGTCATATAAAAGAACGAGAAGACGTTTGTCTGAAACGTGGATTCCAGTTGGTGTTTACTGATGTATTCGAGACCTTCCTGCGGATGCTGTTCAGCGGCATTGTTGACGAGGATATCGAACTGCCCGAATGTCTTGATGGTGCGTTCAACTGCCTCAATGCAATTGTCCTCGTCCCCAACGTCGCATGCATATAGAAGACACCTGCGGCCGAGTCCTTCGACAATCTCCTTTGTATGCTGTGCGTCTTCATGTTCGTTCAGATAGACGATGGAAACGTCTGCTCCTTCCTTTGCAAAAGCAACAGCGACCGCTCTGCCGATACCACTGTCCCCCCCGGTGATGAGTGCTGTCGAACCGGCCAAGATACCGGATTGCTTGGCATCCGCAAAGTCGTACACTGGTGGCGGATCCATTGCGGATTCAATGCCTGGTTGCACAGGCTGATGCTGATTTGGGAACTGCTTCGGAAATTGTGGTACATCTTGTTCAAGCATGGTGGTTCCCTCCTTCCAAGACTTAGATTGGTCCTCCTGTGCAGACTTATGCAGCCACTCCATTGTCGGATATTCTAGGGGTATAATATATCTGAATTGTAAGACGTGGGTGAGTGGAAATCAGAAGGTGGGGTGGCGATGATGCAGTGGTTTAAACACGGAAAATGGCCGCATTGGATGGTGCGTGTGCACTATTACTCCATCGCTTCGTTTATCTTTTTGCTGCTGAGCGGAATTGCTTTGTTTTGGCAACCTGTGCACACCATCCTCATTCCCTATCTTCCCGTTTTGTACCAACTGCACATCGCGTTTGGGCTTATCTTCGCTGTCACGCTGCTCGTGCCGTTTGCGGCAAAGCTGCCTATCGGCAAACTGCTTCGTCGACTCGATTGGCTGTTTCCACTGACATTGGGCGCGTCCATCGTTTTGACGGGGATCTTTCTGTGGAAGGTAACGTGGTTTCCGACCACCTGGCGCAGTCTCGCCTTTCGCTGGCACGGCTGGATTTCTTATGTACTCGGGGGCTGGCTTATCATCCACGCCATTTATAAGGCCGTTGGCTATCGGCCAGCAAAGGAAGGCATTAACGGGTACATCGACCCGGAGCGTCGGCGTTTTCTGAAATGGCTCGGGTACGGGGTGGTTGGGACCGTGGTCTTGACGGTTGTCGATCCCGCTCGCCTGTGGAACGGGCTCACATCGCCAGGTGCCAGCAGCACGCCGACAACGGGGGCGTTTGCTGAGTACTACACGGTAGTGAATGGCTATCCGAAAGAGACGTTATCGAGTTACAAACTGCAGATTGACGGGCTTGTTGGGAATCCAACGACCTTAGACTGGACCCGTTTGCAGCAACTCGCTGCAGTCTCACAAAAGGAGGACTTCCACTGTGTTACGGGCTGGAGTGTGGCTGGTGTCGAGTGGACAGGTGTGCACCTCTCGTCCCTCGCCAGTTTGGTCTCACCGACGTCAGCGGTCAAATACGTACACTTCTATTCATTTGACGGCGTCTACACGGAGTCTCTGTCATTAACGGAAGCGATGGACAAAAGTGTGATGCTGGCCTACAAATTAAACGGTGCCCCGCTCAGTACGCCACAGGGTTACCCCGTCCGCCTTGTCGTCCCCAAAATGTACGGGTATAAATCCATCAAATGGGTGAACCGCGTGGAGTTCAGTGACAAGCCCCTTACGGGCTACTGGGAAGACCGCGGTTATCCGAATGAGGCATATATCGGATCGTCCATCTAATTCATCCGATTCGCGGAGGTGTCAGACCTTGCGATATTTTCGTAAGGCAATCACGTTCATCACCATGAATACTAGTGAAAGACCAAATAGTACGGTCAGGTCTATCCAAATGCGCGTGATTCCGAGTCCTCGAATCATTACGTTTCGCATCGCGTCGGCACCGTAATACAGTGGCATCACTTTACTCAGCCAGCGCAGCCAAGGTGCCATGGTATCGAGGTTGAAGAGGCCAGAGAAAAAGACTTGCGGAACAATGACAATCGGTATCAGTTGCATGATTTGAAATTCCGAATGCGCG
Source organism: Alicyclobacillus curvatus (assembly GCA_017298655.1). Lineage (GTDB taxonomy): Bacteria > Bacillota > Bacilli > Alicyclobacillales > Alicyclobacillaceae > Alicyclobacillus_B > Alicyclobacillus_B curvatus. The sequence continues at coordinate 3,357,925 of CP071184.1, read as the reverse complement.
AAGGCAGATAAAAGGATGCCAAGCGTTAGGGCGGTTAAAGAGAGTAAAAATGTAATCAAGAGTAGAAGCAGGAAGCTCCCGTGCATCATCATGCCAAGGACGTCGACGGAAAACCAGGTCACGAGGACGGCTTGGACAGTCGTAAAGAAACCAAATCCGAGCACGTAACCAAGGACAATCTCAGAGCGGCGGATGGGCGTAGAGACGAGCCGTTCAAGCGTACCCGAAGTCCGCTCTTTGAGAAACGAGATGCCAGCGACAAGAAACACCAGAAAAAAGGCAAAAAAGCCGATTAATACAGGCCCAAAGTTATCGAATGACGTCATATTTGCGGAGCCGTAGAGATAACTGACGCTTGGTTTGGCAAAGGAAGCAGCAGGATGGTGAACCGTTCCGGCTGATTGCGACTGCTCGACAGGCGACGCGGATTGCAGTGACTGCATGGCGTTTTGAATGTCGAGGAGGATGACCTTGTTTGTGGCCGGATCGCTGCCTTCGAGGACGATGTGGGGTGTGACTCCCTGAATTTCTACATAGGCGTCTAATTGTTGTTTCTTAAGTGCTGCCAGTGCCGTTTGGGCAGACGTGTAGTCCGACACAACGAGGTTTGCGCCAGCAAGCCGTGTGGCTAGGGGGGAAGGGAGGTCGACAAGACCGACCTTTGGTTTATACGTACTTCCGTTAAAGATGAGAGAGATGAGTGTCAGGATGATGAGAGGCGCTATCAACATCAGTGCGAGCGTACGTTTATCCCGCAGAAACTGGCGCCAGATGCGTACAACCAAGCCACGTACCCTCATGCTCTGGCACCCCCGTAGACGAGGAACGCTTCCTCAAGCGTCTTCGACCCAGTGTTTTCCTTGAGTTCTGCTGGCGATCCGGTAGCAATGACTCTGCCATCCCGAATCATCCCCAGTCGATGACACTTTTCGGCTTCATCCATCACGTGTGTCGTGACGATAATCGTGGTGCCGGTGCGGCTCATCGTTTCAAATTCAGACCAAATTGCGGCGCGTAGAAGCGGATCGATGCCAACAGTCGGCTCGTCCAAAATCAACACCTTTGGTCGATGCAACAGCGCAATGGCAAGCGACAGTCGCCGTTTCATCCCGCCCGAGTACTGATGAACAGGTCTGTTCATGGCATCCGTTAGATTGACAAGATCCATGACTTCACGGATTCGTCTGCGTTTATCTTTTCCGGTCAGGCTGAACAACGTTGCAAAAAAATCGAGGTTCTCGTACGCCGTGAGTTCCATGTAGAGGGCATCAGACTGTGCCATGTAACCGATTTTTCGCTGCATGGCGAGTCGCGGCATGCGGACACCATTCACGACAACCGTGCCGCGGGTGGGTTTATCAATGCCCGCAATCAACTTGACAATAGTTGTCTTACCTGCGCCGCTTGGACCTAGGAGTCCGAAGACCTCTGCAGACCGAACTTCGAGCGTAACGTCATCGAGAACAAATTTCTTGCCGTATTTGCGTGAAACCCGGGTGAGTTGCACACCCGAAACCGCGTCATGCAATTCTTTGTCACGCATGCTGCCATCAGCCCCTTAGCCGGGAACGAGTATGCTTATTCATGTCATACCTCTGAGTATCCAGAGCAGTCGTCCCGTGTCAAGGAGACAATGAGTTATTTTACGATTCTCTCTAAAGTGGGGCACGAAGCAGGTGTCGGCCATATTGGTCAGCCGCATTGGTCAGCCATATTTGTCAACACCACATTGGTCAGTCATATTGGTCAGTCATATTGGTCAGCCACGAGGTTGAAGACCGTAGCCAGCTCACTTGGGCGGTGGACAATCACACTGACTCCCGTTCGTTTCGGCTGATGGTAACGGTCAATACAAACGGTTTTCATTCCCAGTTCGATGGCTGGGCGAATTTCATTGCGAAAGTGGTCACCAACGCTGACCATCTGTTCGAACGGGACATTGAATGCTTCCTGGAATCTACGGAAATGGATAGGTGCATTCACTTGCTTCTTTGCGTTGAAAATTTCCAGCTCAAAAGCACCTGTCAATCCGAGTTTTCCAAGAATGGTGCGACTGTCAGGTTCCGGACTGTTTGTCGCCAGAGCAAAACGAACACCTGCGGATTTTAGTCGGTCGATGCTGTCCCTGAGACCGGGCATTCCTTGCATTGGAAAATCGGCTGATTCCATATAGGCCCGCGTCGCTGCAAACGCTGTTTGAATCGCCTCTGATGAAGCGCCGTAATAAGCAGCCATGTTGCCATAGACGTTCCAGGGGTCGTCGATAAACTCGATGCGTTCCCCAGGTGGATTGGCAAGAGGGTTACCTTCCCAATCCAATAACGTTTCATCCCGTAAGATAGCTCTGTTCGCCACGTCGTAAGCGTCTCCGTAGTGCAGTGTGTGTCGGCCTGCCAAGGCGTCTGCGACGTCCCTAAGATACTGTTCGCGAACCTCGATTGGCAGGTGACTGGCCAACTGCTCTCCGTAATATTCGAAATGATTTATCTCCTCGTACACAGTGCCATCCAAATCAAGAATAAATACCCGGCAATTGAGGAGTTGAGAAACGTCGTATATCTGCTGATTCTGGTTCATAGTGGAGCCTCCTTTAAAGAGACGGGCCTGGACCCGGGGATTCGTCCAGACCCGCTGCATACTTCATGATTCTATACTAAATCCCAGTCTATACCGAACCACACTCGATACTGAATGCACTCCCTGAACGTACTGCTTGAATGCACTGCCTAAATGCACTGTCTAAATGCACTGTCTAAATGCACTGCCCAAACGCACTTTAAACTACACATTCGATACTGCAGTACAAAACCGGGCTTTTCTCTGTCACGGATTATTGCCCGGCGAGGGCCTGATTGATGGCATCTGCCATGTTTTTCAGGGTCTGTGATAGGGGTTGGTTGCCGTTAATGAAGTTACCAAGTTGAGTCGTGGCGTCCGTCATGCCTGAATTAAGAGCTGCAAGCCGCGGTGAGAAATAAGCGTGTGCCATTTCCGCCGGAGCAACGCCTGCATTCGGGTTTGCGCTGATGAATTGTTGCCACGATGGGTCTGTCAGAGCACTCTGGCGGACTGGCAGGTAACCAGTCTTTTCAGCCCATTGAATGGTATTTTCCTTAGAAATCAAGAAGTTGATGTACTCAACCGCCGCCCTTTGCTCATCGGCGCTGGCACTTTTAAACAGGACAATATTTGTGCCGGCTGTGGGTACGGCCGCTTGTGTGCCTTGCGGCAGTGGTGCAACCTTCCAGTGTGTATTCTTGTTGGTGATAAACGACATGGCAGCTGTCGAATCAAGGTCCATTGCGTATTGGTTGGTGTTGAACCCGTCTGACAGGTAGGCGTTTTGTCCAATTACCGTCGCCGCCTTGTCTTGCTTGACCAGCTTGTTCATGAACGAGAGTGCGCTTTGCCCTGCTGCGTCATTAAACGCAGCCTGCTTTTCATCTGACGTCAAGACTTTTCCGCCAGCTTGGTTTAGAAGCATTTCGAAAGTATACCAGTTGGCTTGAATCCCGAGTCCTGGTACGCCGGCCTTGTTGGTCAGGTCGATTGCATCTTGCTCAAGTTGGTTCCATGTCGTCGTCGGACTTGTGATACCCGCCTTGGCGAAATCGTCAGTGTTGTAATACAAGACGTAGGCTGACTTATTGAACGGGGCGGAGACGAGCTTGCCGCCATAGGAGTTGTCGTCTTTCCATATCGGCATCAGGTCATTCACTGTAGATTGCGGCAACAAGGCTCCGAGCGGCTGCAACAGGCCGTTGTTGTAGTATTCCGTTTCCCACGTTTCCTGAACCTGAGCGATGGTTGGCGGTTTCCTTGCTGCGATGGCGGCAGTCAGCTTCTGTTGTTGCGTGGTGTACGATCCGTTGAATATCAACTGAACCTTAATAGTTGGATGCTGACTTTGAAACGTGTCCGTCAGTGATTGAAGCTCCTTGCCAAGGGCTCCCGGCATCGCTTCGTAAAACGTTATGGTGGCGGTCGGATCTGTCGCGGCTTGTCCAGAGGTTTGATTTCCAGACTGATTTGCGGGCGGACTCGCGGTGTTGTTCGTTGCACCACCGCATCCGGCGAGCAGCGAGCTACTGAGCACCACAGTCGCAGCAACGGTCATCCAATGCTTACGATTCATGAACATTCATCCCCCTGTTGATTTACCTTTTCATGGCACATCTATGGCCTGCCAAGTTCAAAAGAACAAATAACTTATCAGTGCGTGGCAGGATTTGTTGACGGGTCGCTGACCCGGGACAACTGAACAACTGAACAACTGGGCGGATGTTACTTGATACCTGACCTTGCGATGCCTTCAATAAAGTAACGCTGACCAAAGAGAAAGAGGATAATCAGTGGCACGACGCTAAATGTAGCGGCTGCCATCAACTGGTTGTACACGGTGCCGACATCAGTCGAGAAGTTGATGAGTCCGACCGGTAGCGTATCGTAACTGGGTGCGTTTGAAACGATGAGCACCCACAAGAATGAATTCCAGGCCCCCACAAACTTGATGAGCGCTGAAGTGATCCAGATGGGCAGTGAAATGGGCATGATGATGCGAAAAAGGGTGCGCATCGGACTACACCCGTCCATCTCCGCTGCCTCGAAGATTTCCCGTGGTAAACCAAGAAAGAACTGACGCATCAGAAAAATGGTAAAAACACTGACGAGCCAGGGTACAATCAAGCCTTGATATGTACTTAACCAACCTAACTTAGCAATCGTAATGTAATTTGGAATCAGTAACACTTCACCAGGTACCATCAGCGTTGCAAGCAGGATGACAAACAGCACACGTTTTCCAACAAACTCAAGTCTGGCAAAAGCGTATGCGGCCATCGCGCCGAGTGTCAGGTCAAAGACGGTTTCAATCCCCGCGATAAAGATGCTGTTGATAAAGAAACGGCCGAATGGAGCGGATTTCCACGCTTTGACGTAGTTGCCAAGTTCAATGTGCGACGGAATTAGGTGAGGGACCTTGGACAGTACCTCTCCTTCTGGTTTGATTGAAGTTGACAGCATCCAGACGAACGGCCCCAGCACAAACATTGCGAGGAGGATAAGGAGGACATAAACCCAAAGCTTCCGCACAGAACCAGTCTCCTTCAAGCAAAAATCATGCGTAGTGAACACGCTTTGACAGCGACATCTGCAAGAGTGTGAAGATAAAGATGATGACGAACAGCACGTAGGCGGATGCTGTCGCATAGCCCATGTGGAAATCACTAAACCCTTTGTCAAACATGTAGTACAAGAGTGTCATGCCACTGTTGTTTGGACCGGGGCTCTCCCCGTATAAAACATAGACTTGCAGAAACACCTTGAACGCCTCAATTGTTGTGAGAATCAGTAGAAAGTAGGTCGTAGGCGATAACAAGGGAACGGTGATGTGACGAAACTGTTGAAACGGTTTGGCACCGTCGACACTGGCCGCTTCGTAATACTCGCGGGATATGTTCTGGAGTCCGGCGAGAAATATCACGGCAATGTACCCGATGTTTTGCCACACGCCCAAGGCGACAATATTGAACAGGGTCCAATGCGGGTTCTGCAGCCAGTTCTGAGGACTGAGTCCCATGGATTTGAGCAGGAAGTTAAGCAGTCCGAACTGGTCATTAAATATCCACTGCCACACAATTCCCGTCGCTGCCAGCGAGGTTACGTAGGGAATAAAGAAGGCTGTGCGGAATGCTGCTAAAAAGTGGATTTTGCTGTTCAAGAGAAGAGCCGCGATGAGGCCGAGAATAAGCACGACTGGAACGAAGACAACTACATACAAGATGGTGTTCACGAGTGCTCTGCGGAAGAGCGGATCGGCAAAGATGTGCTGATAGTTTTGCAGCCCGACAAAAGGTTTGACGGCACTGAGCATGTCCCACTTATAGAAACTGATAAAAAATGAATCAATGACAGGGTAGATGACGAACACACCTGTCAAAACAAATGTCGGCAACAGCATGAGATACGCGGTGAGATTGCGACGAAGGCGAAAGCTCATCGGGAACTCAACCTCAACTTGTGCAACCGTGCACCCTCCTCGGTTGTCGGCTCATGTCACTCGACATGAATTGACAGGAAATGATACGCTTTGCACCCTTATCGTAGATGATGATCCAACTATCCACAAGTAATCTTTTGTAAAGAGTTTGTGAAATTATCGACATGGGTCATTCGCTTGGAATATACTAAAATGTTACCGCTGTCTCTTTTTCCGCAGCATCCTTATTGCAACACCCTTCTTTGAGTTTCAGACTTTTCCATTTCGAGTGGTGAGCCAACGCTGTTTACATATCAGAACTTGGCTCTCTCAAGGACGAGCATCGGCCCCAGAATATTAGGCCGTTGAATAGAGTTGATGGACAGGAGATGTTTTTGTGAGTCGGGTTAGGTTTGAATTTCATCGTGGAATCGATACGATTGGAGGCACGGTGATTGTCATTCAGTGCGACGACCACCGGCTTATTTTTGATATGGGTCGAATCTTTAACCCCTCTGTTCCCATTTTCGACACGTTGAATCCAAGTCGGGGAATTGGGGATCTGCAACGGATGGGCATCGCCCCCAAACTACCTGGCTTGTTTGAAGACGGGACCGAGGCCCCAGCGGGAGTGAAGACGCTTGTGGCTGTAAGTCATTCCCACCTCGATCACGTTGGACTACTCCCATATCTTCGCAAAGACATCCCGGTCTTGTTACACGAAGACACACACCGCTTACTGCAGGCTCTCGATGAGGTGCTTGACGGCCCAGGTCAACCTCTCGACTACCGTCCGGTGCCAAGCGACTCGTTGATGGAATTTGGGCCGTTTCAAATTACTGTCGTCCGCGTCGATCACGACACGCCGGGCGCCTCTGCTTTTCTCATCGCCACCCCGGAACTGAAGTTTGTCTATTCCGGAGACTTGCGACTGCACGGCACAGAACCGGCGCTGACGACGACATTTGCGGAAAAGGCCCGGGCTTTTGCGCCGGATGTCCTCTTTATCGAGGGGACCAGGGCGCAAAGCGAGGATAACACCATGATGCTGTTTGAGACGGAGGTCAGCGACAGGCTGAAGGAAGCGATGCGAGATGTGCGCGCGGGCGTATATTTCTCTTTCTATCCGCGTCATCCGGAACGCCTTCGTGCGTTTCGCGAAGCAGCACAGGCGACAGGTCGAACGCTTGTTGTTCAGGCACCACACGCGTATATCTATGAACGCTTTGGCGGAGACCTTACGGGATGTGCCATTTACGGGGGGGCGGAGCAAGATTGGACGCCTTTAAACCGGAGTTGGGTGCTGCAGCGAGGACTCCCAGTTCTGACCCTGGCAGACCTGAAAGGCAAAGAAGACGGGTACCTCATTGATTTTGGCTATGACAGGTTTCGCGACTGGATTGACATTGACGCCAGGCCTGGGGGACTGTACATTCACTCGAACGGATCGCCATTGGGACCGTTTGACCCCGCATGGAACAACATGGAGGCGTGGCTGAATGCCTTCGGACTCGAGTTTGTCTCGGTCGGATCAACCGGACACGGGGCTCGTGGTGATGTGCTGTCTATCATCGATACGATTCGGCCGCGCGTTTTAATGCCGATTCACTCCTTGCAACCACAGCGGATTGGCCTAAAGTCTGTGAAACGCATCATGCCGCAGTACGGCAAGGTCTATAGGGCATCTGACCTTCTGGATGCCACCTATCCGACAGAAAGAGACCTGCTACCCGTAAAGGATGCAACTCGGGACTAGGATTGAATAGGATAGCATTGTACGGGATAGGATTGTACGAGATAGGATTGTACGAGATAGGATTGAATAGGATAGCATTGTACGGGATAGGAATAGGGGGAGAGGGGGCCGAATTAAGCCCCGTTTTCCACCCATTCTTGACGTAACAGTCCATAGAGGTACATGTCGTGAAAAGAATCATCTCGGTGCAGAAACTCCCGAAACGTCCCCTCTCTCTGGAAACCAAGTGATTCATAGAGGTGAATTGCACCTTTGTTGTAAGCAAAGACAGTCAACTGAAGCCGACGCAGGTTGAGTTCATGAAATGCAAAACGCACCAGCGTATTGAGTGCGTCCCTGCCAAAGCCACGACCCCTGTCGTCCGCTTCGCCGATAGCAATGACTATCCAACTGACTTGGTGTGACCAGAGAATGCTGTCGAGTTCCACATACCCCAGCAACCTGTCATCCGCGAGATGACGGACGGCGAACAAGAATCCATTGGTCTGCTTTGCCCGCTGTTTATACCATTCCTGAATCTGACTATTCAACTGTGGTGCTGCAGGAACTGCATCGAGATGGCGCAGAAAGTCGGTCGATCCGTACCAGGCAGTCACAATCTCGAGATCGGACTCGCGCATGGCATCAAGGTAAACGTTTGTGCCTTTAAGCAGGCCGCGCTGTAACATAAACCCCTCCTGATTTGATGCGTCGGCCTTCAGATTCGACGGCACAGAGCGGATTCCTCTGTAAACTTTCGGGAATGTTTGTGATACGCTAAAAACCAGACAAAAAATAGGGGGCGGCGAGAATGTGGAACGAAGCAGAGGTGATTGAACGTTCGCAAACAGATAGGGGCGAACTCGTCTTACAAAGGCGCGGTAAGGACTTCGAAATCATCAGCAACGGGACTTTCCTGATGGCAACGTACAACGGCGAGTCAGAACGCCGGCTCGTTCAGGCTGCACTGAATGTTGTAGAGTCTCCGCGTTCAATTTTAATTGGAGGCCTTGGCGTTGGCTTTTCTCTCAACGAAGCACTTCAACACGAAAGTGTGACTCGGGTTGATGTGTTTGAGATTGAGCCAAAGATTGTCGAGTGGAACCGTGATTCTCTCGGAGAAATCGCAAGACAGAGCATTGAGGACAAGAGAACCCGGATTCGGGTGGGCGACTTCGTTGATTGGCTCTACCAGGCGCTGAACACCATCGATGCGTATGACGTGATTTGTTTGGACATCGATAACGGATCGGATTGGACCGTTCATGACAGCAATGCTGGCCTGTATTCTGGAGCAGGTTTGGTGCGTCTGTCTTCGTTGTTGCGTCCTCGCGGCGCCATCTCGTTCTGGAACGCGCGGCGTGATTTGGTGTTTGAACAGCTTCTCGACCAATACTTTGAGGTCATGGAGATGAGTTTTGTGGAGCATCCTGTCGGTGAACCAGATGTGGTTTATGTGGTACAGGGTCCTCGCGTCGTGGACGAGTAGCTGCGGTCACTTCACAGCTTGGGCCAGTTCCTCGTAGATGCGAACCTGTTCATCGAGCCGCATACGGACGAGGCCACTCGTTGACGGCCCAACGAAATCCTGCACACCGGGGACGATGCTGTCAGTCTGAAATCCCCACGACACACCCTGTCTTCGTTTAGAAAACTCAGCATATACGCCTTTTCCAACAAAACACGCGATTTGCGGTCGATATTGATGCAACTTTTCACGCAGTACAACCCGGCCTTCTGCGTACTCCTTTGCAGTCAACTCATCTGCTCGCTTGGTCGGACGCATCACAATATTTGTGAAGCCGTACCCATAATCGTCGAGCAGGTTTGGGCTCTCTTCCGGCTGATATAATCGCTTTGTTAATCCACTTTCGAACAAAACCTTGTAAAACCGGTTGTTACGACCGGCGTAATTAAAGCCTCGTTCGTACGAGGTGATTGACGGGTTAAATCCGACGAAAATGATATGTAGGCAGGGACGCAATTTCTCGGTGATCATGGCATGACCTCCGCACCAAGATGTCTGAATCATGGTCTGAATCATTGGACAACTGACAGTATAGCAGGGGCAGCCGAATTTTACGAAATGGGACAAGCTTAACGAGATGTTACTTCCATACGGATTCGTGGTAAAGCGGGTGCAGCGGCGACCGTGAATGAAGCAAATGAAGCGAGTGGGCGACATGCGAAGCGGCAGCGGTAGCGGCCATGGCGGCCGTAACGGTCGTGGCAACCGGCCGCGTAACGGCAGCCGTGAACGAAGCAAATGAAGCGAGCGGGGCGACATGCGAAACGGCAGCGGCCATGACGGCGGTCGTGGTGGCAGTCGCGCAGTTATCTTGTCTGGGGGGATTATTGATGAAGGATGGTCAATTGTCATATTTCAGCATTGAGGAAATGGTGGCTTTACCGGGTTATTCTGGTGTGAATCTGAGTGCTGACGGGCTTCGAGTGGCATATGTGGAACGGATGGCTGATTGGGATGAAAACCAGTATGTCGATCGCGTTTGGACATACGACATCACCTCCAAGGAGCGGACGCTGGTGACGTCTGACGGAATCGGATCGGGGCAGCCTCAGTGGTCTCCGGATGGGACTCAGCTTGCTTACATACGTTTCGTAGGAAGCAGCCAAAACCGTGAGTCGCAACTGTTTGTGAAGTCACCCGAACAATCCGCGGGTATCCAGATAACGTCTACGAAAGGCGGCATCGGTCGTTACCGCTGGTCTCCGGACGGAAACGGGATTTATTACCTGGCGGATGTACAGAACACGGCAATGGACGAACGGAAAAAGCAGTACGGCGACTTTGAATACGTCGACGTTGATTACAGTCGCAAAACGCTGTACTACGTTGCTGTTGGCGAAGCCATCCGTGAAGCACAGGCGCGTTATGCGATGCCGAAAGACTTGCGCAGCACGGACGATGATGAGTCGTCTGATGCCGGCGCAGAGGTGAAGAAACCTGTGCCCTGCTTTGACCGCACCGATGTGCATGTGCAGGAGTTCGACATTTCCCCTGATGGCAAGCGCATTGCAGTGTGCGGTGCTCCGTCTCCGAACTTTGAAGACTTTGACAAGTCGGCACTCTACCTGGTCGACATCTCAGGCGGGGGAACGTCTGAGAAAGTGAAGGACCTCTCGCTGCCGGAATCCTTTTATGGACGTGTGGAGGGGCAAGTTCATTTTGCACCGAGTGGTAATCGGCTTGCCTTTACGTACCGGGTGGGGGACGGCAAGATGTTTCGCAATAATGCCATTGCCGTTTATGACATTGCGACGGCCTCAACCCAGACGCTGGTGACAGGCATCGATGAGCAACTCTCTGTGGTCGCATGGACGGAAGGCGGACTCGTGGTGGAGTGGCAGGATGGTACGAATCGACGGATCGAGCGGATCGATGAAAATGGTAACGTCACACCGATGGTTACAGGAAACGGCGTGATGGCTTACGCATCCAGCGTGTCGAGGCAAGGCACGTCAGCGGCCTATATCAAAGCGACCATGGAATCGCCAACCGATGTGTATGTCGACGGTGAACGTATTACAGACCTTGGCAACGTGTTTGGAAATCGTCGTGTCAGTAGACGGCAACTTGTGGAGTGGAACAGTCGCGACGGGAGCAGGATAGAAGGCGTGTTGTGTGTTCCAGACGATTTTGATGCGTCGAAACGGTACCCACTGCTCCTCGTGATTCACGGTGGACCAACGTGGGCATCATTCCCGTCTCCGACGCAAGATAAGTATTATCCGATTGAGCAGTTCATTGACCGGGGCTTTATCGTTTTGCTGCCGAATTACCGTGGCAGTTCTGGCTATGGTGAGGCGTTCCGCAGCTTAAATGAGAAAAACCTTGGCATAGGGGACTATGAAGATGTCGTCTCGGGTGTCGAGTTTCTGGTGGAAGCAGGTTATGCAGATGGTGACAGAGTCGGCGTCATGGGGTGGAGTCAAGGCGGCTATATTTCTGCTTTCTGCACGACGTTTAGCCGAAGATTCAAAGCTGTCTCCGTGGGGGCAGGTATCAGCAACTGGGTGACCTACTATGTAAATACCGACATTCACCCCTTTACGAGGCACTACCTCGGAGACAATCCGTGGAATGACATGGAGGTTTATCGTGACACATCGCCGATGACATACATCAAACAAGCAGGGACACCGACGTTGATTCAACACGGTGACAAAGACAACAGGGTTCCGCTGCCAAACGCGTTTGAACTCTACCAGGGCTTACGCGACGTTGGCGTGCAGACTCAGTTGGTTGTTTTTAAAGGTATGCCGCATGGATCTGACAAGCCAGGATGGAACCGCGCCATCATGCACCAAAACTACGCCTGGTTCTGCCATCACATCCTTAGCGATCCGCTCGACGCCTTCTGGCTCAAGTAATGAGCCCGGCGACGGCGAGTAAGTAGCGAGCGACACGGGGCAAGGAGCGCAGCCGTGGCAAGTAAGCAGGCCGCAGCGACACGGGGCAAGGGGCCCAGCCGTGGCAAGTAAGCAGGCAGCGACACGGGGCAAGGGGCGCAGCCGTGGCAAGTAAGCAGGCCGCAGCGACACGGGGCAGGGAGCGCAGCCATTGTGAGTAAGCAGGCCGCGGCGACACGGGGCAAGGGGCCCAGCCGTGGAGAGTAAGCAGGCAGCGACACGGGGCAAGGGGCGCAGCCGTGGCAAGTAACGGGCGGAGTGTTACGGAGGGGATAACGCAGTGATCTTTCGGCGCAAGACCTACAAAGTGATGCCTGAACAAGTCGAGACTTTCAACGAATTTTTCCATGAATACTTGCTCCCCAATCAGTTGAAACACGGCGCTCATCTAGTAGGCCGCTTCGTTTCGGTGATGCAGGACGAGATTGTTGCGCTGTGGGCGTACCCGAATATGGAGGCATACCAGAAGGTAGAGGCCGAAGTGACTGCTGACGACATGCACGTACGCGCACAGGCGCGACGCAAGGAACTCGGCAGTTTGTTTGAGACTTCAGTGCAAGACTTTCTGTTGCCGACGGGCAACTACCACACGCCGCAGCACATTGTTGCTGTGGCGGGATTGATTCGTAATGACGCAGGGCAGGTCTTATTGGTCCGGACGGCCTGGCGCAACGACACCTGGGAACTGCCTGGTGGCCAGGTGGAAGAGGGCGAGTCACCTGACAGTGCTCTGATGCGAGAACTGATGGAAGAAACGGGAATTGACGTTGAACTGGATGGTGTGTCGTTTGTGCAGTATAACGCGAGCAGAGGTCTTCTTTCATTGACGTTCCGTGGTCGAAGTCGGGGCGGTGTGTTGCGTCCATCAAGTGAGACACCCGACGTAGGATTTTTCGATTTGAATGAGCATAACGCGGCAGAGTTCATTACCCGTGCGCATTTTCTCAGAAGGTTCGTCGAAGCAAACCGTAATCCGCTGATACCGCTGGATTCCTTTTAACTACATCGTAACTACATCTTAACTACATCGTAACTACATCTTAACTACATCACTTTCAAATTCCATCGCGCCCTCTAGCTTTGGCCCAGGTGGGTCGCCAATAACGCGCCCGGAACGCGCTATTCACCCTACCTGAAACACGTTCAAGTGGGAATAACGCGCTCGTGGCGCGTTATCAACTGAAACGGATTCAAATAACGCGTTCGCACGGCGCTATTGACTCAAGGTGCAAACATAGCGCTTCCACAGCGCGCTATGTTTTGCCGGCAGTATAGATTCACTCGGAAATAACGCGCGGAGAGCGCGTTATTACAAAATTTTTCTAGTGACCGTGTCCCAACGTCTAGTGACCGTGTCCCAACGTCTAGTAACTTTGTCCAACGTCTAGTGACCGTGTGCCAACGTCTTGTAACTTTGTCCCAACATTTATCTAGTGACCTTGTCCAAAATCGATGGTAACCTTTCGATATAACGCTGAATCGTCGCGTTCACCAGTAGTTCCTGAGAGCTCCCAGTCCTCTGGTGGCTGTTTGGTCTACGAGAGGCGATGACGGTAGTCATCGCTGTGTGTGAGCGTGATCGTACGGGGGATTTTTTTGCGTCAGTTTTCACTATCGGTGGACTGACCTGGGGTCAATCGCGTTTTGCGACGGGGGCTCGTTACCCGAACCCGACAACTAACCTCGGAAGCGATTACGAGAGGATGATACGCATAGTGAAACGCTGGAAGAACACTTTGCTGGCTGCTGCGAGTGTGTCTATGGGTTTGAGTTTGATGCCGGCTGTTGCGATGGCTGCGACTACTACCGTCACGGTTCAACCTGGTGATTCGCTGTGGAAGATAGCAAGCGCGTACCATGTGTCGCTTCAGTCTTTAGAAGCGAGCAACCCGACAGTAAACCCAAGTAACCTGCTTATTGGCACGAGACTGAATCTTTCGCAGAGTCAGAGCGAAAGCACGTACCGAGTGCAACCTGGAGACTCGTTCTTTTTGATTGCAAAGAAGTATGGCACCACAACGGCTGCCCTGCAATCCGCAAACCCTGGCATATATGCCTTGAATCTGCAGGTGGGGCAAGTGCTGAGAATTCCTGGCACAAGCAGTGCATCGACGTCTAGTCAGGCAGCTGCCCCGATGGTTCGGAACACGGCAATGTCGGCTTCACCAGCCTCATCATCGTCACCGTCCACATCCACATCGGCGACCTCGTCAGCATCTGCACAAGACGTCTACTGGATGTCACGCATCATTTACGCAGAAGCTGGAAACCAGTCATTGCAAGCGCAAATCGCAGTCGGTGACGTTGTTTGGCACCGCGTAACGAGCCCCAACTACCCGAATACCATTAAGGGTGTTGTGTTCCAGATTTCGAACGGTTACTACCAGTTTAGCCCGGTGGCAAACGGATCGATATATAACACTCCGTCGGCCACAAGCGTTCAGGCAGCGAAAGACGTTTTGCAAAACCATATTGATTTAGTTCCCGGAGCGTACGTTTTCTATACACCAAACAAGACACCGTCGACGAGTTGGGTGAGAAAACAGCCTTACGTCGCAACGTACGATAGCATGGTATTTAGCGTGTAACAAAGAGCCGCAATGTGTGACAATTATCCGCTATGAAGAGTGTAATGAAGAATCGTAATAAATAGAGTGATGAAGAGCGTACAATCAAGTATGTGTTTTGCGTCTAATGACTCCGGACTTCGTGGTAGAATAGAAGTCTGTTGACAACGAGACTACCACGTGGGGTGAACGTATTGGCAGAATCCATGAACGACGAGAAGAGTGCCGTTGCACTCCAGGACCATGATGAGCAAACCATAAACGTTGAGAACGACAACCAGAGTAGCGGTGAAACAGTAGAGGCAGCGGGCATGCAATTGAGTCCCGAGGAAGCTGTCTTGAAGGTTCAAGCCAAGATTGAACAGCAGGTCCTCAAATACTTTCAGAACAAGGAAATTGTCAGCGAGCGAAACGAGGAGAACAAGATGATCTTCGAAGAGCTCGGGGAACTGTTCGAAGAACTTGGGGACGACGAAGTTGTCATTCCGCTTCCTTCCGGCCAAAATGCCGTGTTGACACTGAGCATCCGCGAAAAAGAGGTTCTTGACGTGGACATGCTCGCGGATGAAATGAAAGTGCCGAAAGATGAATTGAAGACACCGTTCGATTTCTGCGCTTTTACTGCAAAAGGCAAATTGACGCCTGCGATGGTTACCAAGCATACCTCCGTTGAACGTGAGGCTAAGCTGCGTATCAGCAAGCGGAAGGCCACAACAAAGCGGCGTAAGAAGTCACAGGCGTAGGAAACTGGCGGTCTATCGACAGTCGAAGGAAGCCGAAGCCGAATGATTGATGTGATTGAAAAGGCGTGCCTCGTGGCGCGCCTTTTTCCTATGACTATTGTAGGGGGTGACTCGTGTTTGTGCATGTGGCTGTGGCTGTGATTGTGGCTGTGCTCGGGCGGATAACGAGTTGTCAACGCGTTATTCACCCTACCCGAAACTCCTTCAAGTGGAAATAACGCGCTTGTGACGCGTTATTAACTGAAACGGGTCAAAATAACGCGTTCACACGTCACTATTGACTCAAGGACCGAAGATAACGCTTCTACAGCGCGCTATTTCTTTCCAGCACTATAGGTTAAATCGGAAATAACGCGCTCAGGGCGCGTTATTGCAAAATTACTAGCCAAGACCAGGGCCATGACCACGAATGCTTGCGCACCCACGGTGCGTAAGCAACGCCCGTTTTGCCGATTTTGGTGCTCCCTTACACACCATGGGTGCGTAAGCACTGCTCAGCCCACCGATCCGGCGCTGCCTTACACACCCAAGGTGCGTAAGCAACGCTCAGGCAGGCGATTTCGCACTCCCTTACGCACCTACAGTACCTAAGCAACGCCCGTTTCGCCGATTCTGATGCTCCTTACACACTGTAGGTGCGTAAGGAGTGTTCAGCCAGTCACTCCGCCAAGCCCTTACGCACCTACAGTACCTAAGCAACGCCCGTTTTGCCGATTTTGGTGCTTACTTACGCACCCACGGTGCGTAAGCACTGCTCAACCGGCCACTCCGACGACCTCTTACGCACCCACGGTGCGTAAGCAACGCCCGTTTTGCCGAATTTGATGCTTCCTTACGCACCGTGGGTGCCTAAGCAGGACCTAGCAGCCTAGCACCCCACTTACAGAATTGACCGTTGCCAACGTGCCGACGTTTTGCGCGCCATGATTTGAGATTGAGATTGAGATTGAGATTGAGATTGAGATTGAGATTGAGATTGAGATTGAGATTGAGATTGAGATTGAGATTGAGATTGAGATTGAGATTGAGATTGAGATTGAGATTGAGATTGAGATTGAGATTGAGATTGAGATTGAGATTGAGATTGAGATTGAGATTGAGATTGAGGGATCTCAACGCTTGTCCCTTTCCGTCCCGCGTTGTCCAACGTATTGATGTTACAAATCGGGCATTGGGGGGCTGACGTAATGGCATACACGAATAACACTGTGTCAAATCGGGTGCTGCGAGTTGCCTTTGATAAGAACTGGATACGCCAAGCAGTATCGGACGGGCATGTCGTGTACGTTTCTACTGCGAATAATGCGACTGCAATTTTGATAGTCTCCGGCACGAGGAATCAAAAACTTACTTTCAAGAAGGGACAAAGGATATTTGTAGTGGGCGGGACGTTCCACTTTCCACCCCACGGGCGATTTTTCTTGTAACGCTGCACTTACGCTGCCCTAGCTACCTTAGGCTACCCAACGCGACCGCGGCACGACTTACACTGCCATACGCTCCGCTTATGCTCCACCGGTGTGCCACTTACACCGCACGCACGCAAAAAGGCGATGGACTGTGTCGGCCATCGCCTTACATACTCTTCGATTGCATCACAGGTCATGCTTCACCTGTCGCGCATCCCGCATTATTTCAGTGTGGCTGTACTTGCCTAGGCCCACTCTCCGCGCTTCACTTGCCTTGCTTTGTGATGGTACGGAGGACGTCCCACTGTTCGGGTGTCACTTTGTCGAGCATGCTGAACTGTCCGGCACCTTGCAGCCATTCACCGCCGTCGATGGTCACGACTTCGCCGTTGATGTATGCGGCATAGTCGGAAATCAGGTATGCCGCAAGGTTCGTTAGCTCTTCTTTCTCACCAACCCGCTTCAGCGGAATCCGATTAATCATGCCTTCAGCGAGTTCTGTGGTCGGCAGTAACCTCGACCATGCTCCTTCGGTTGGGAACGGACCTGGCGCGATAGCAACCTGACGAATTCCGTATTTGGCCCACTCCACAGCGAGAGATCTCGTCAACGACAGCACTCCAGCCTTGGCCACTGCGGAAGGGACGACATAGGCCGATCCGGTAGAAGCATACGTCGTCACAATGTTTAACATGGTTCCGGGTTGCCCGCTGGCGATCCATCTTTTACCGAGATCGAGCGAACAATACACGCTGCCGTGCAACACAATCCCGAGGACGGTATCAAATGCCCGGTGTGACAGCCGTTCCGTGGGACTGATGAAATTTCCTGCCGCATTGTTCACAAGGACGTCGATGCGACCGTAATGTGCGATGACGGCGTCAAGCATACCGGAAACAGCATCAGCATCCCGGACATCGCACGGTGTCGCAAACACCTCACCACCGTGTTCCTGACTCATCTCCGTTGCTGCCGCTTGGAGCATTTCGTCCCGCCGGCTTGTGATGGCGACTTTGGCGCCCAAATCGAGGAATCGCTCGCTCATGGCTCGACCAAGGCCAGTGCCTCCGCCTGTGACAAGTACCACTTTATCCCTCAGCAAATCGCTTTGAAACATGCCCGTTCCTCCCGGAAAACATTAGTCTAAAAGGCTTGTATTATTGCATGGGCGACTTGATTATCGCTTCGTCGGGCGCCCACGTAGTTCTTTGGAAATTTGTTTCCATTTGTTGCGTTCGACCAATTGTGCCCGCTCGTCTTCTTTTCGCCTCTGATACGCGAGTTCACGCTGCAGCTTACGGTAACTCTGCAGCCTGTCGACGCCAAGTGCTCCGGTTTGAAGCGCTTCCTGTACTGCGCAGCCGGGTTCAGTGTTGTGTTCGCAATCGCGATAGCGGCAGTTCTCTGCCAGTGCTTCGATGTCGCTGAAGCTGGCCTGAAGCCCTGTGTCAGAGTCAGCAAGGTGTAATTCACGCATGCCTGGCGTATCAATCACAACCGCGCCAGATGACAGCACGAGGAGGCTGCGTACCGTGGTCGTGTGGCGACCTCTATCGTCATTTTCTCGAACAGAACCGACTTCTTGTATATCTTGTCCCGCCATGCGATTGATGACTGTCGACTTTCCAACGCCCGAAGATCCGAGGAACGCTACGGTCTTCCCGGGCTTCAAATATGGATTAAGATGCGTAAGCCCCTCTTCTGTCAGGGCGCTGACCACATGTACGGGAACACCGAGAGCGATGGTGTTGACGGAGTCGATAATCGGATCGACATCTGCGCACAGGTCAGCCTTGGTCAACAGGATGATAGGGTTTGCCCCACTGTCCCAGGCCATCACGAGGTAACGTTCAAGTCGGCGAAGATTCAGATCTTGGTTCAGGGATGACACAAGAAAAACGGTATCCAGATTGGCAGCGATGAGTTGTTCACCGTAAGTGTTGCCTGCTTCTTTGCGGGTGAATAGACTCTTTCGCGGCAAAACGCCTCGAATTACGGCAACGTCATTCAAACGTGCGGAGAAATCGGATGCGACTTCGACGCCTACCCAGTCACCAACGGTGGGGAAGTCGTTGCGGCTCTCTGCGCTGTGGCGAAGTTTTCCCGACACTTGGGCGCGCAGTTCACAATCCTCCGTAATAACTTGATAAGCCCCTCGATATTCCGTAGATACGCGGCCCGGAACCAGGACGGTTGCGGGAAGCGACATGCC
Source organism: Alicyclobacillus curvatus (assembly GCA_017298655.1). Taxonomy (GTDB): domain Bacteria; phylum Bacillota; class Bacilli; order Alicyclobacillales; family Alicyclobacillaceae; genus Alicyclobacillus_B; species Alicyclobacillus_B curvatus. The sequence goes on along the minus strand of CP071184.1, from coordinate 3,338,851 downwards.
TGACGGAAGTGACGTACCTAGTTGAGTTGACGTACCTGCTTGAGGTGACGCACCTGGTTGAGTTGAAGTACCTGCTTGAAGTGATGCACCTGCCGAAACCGACAGGCCCGTTGATTCAAGCAGGGATTGAAATGCGTTCTCAAATTCGTGTGACCAGCCAAGTAATTCTAGATTCAACAGTGATTCCTCCCATTTTGTCCCGCTCACACGGCCACAGGGAGTCCTCCAGAAAAGGATGCATCTGTGGCCTAACCGACACCAACCGTCCAATTCGTGTAGTTTCGCATACAACATCCACCCTTTCTTGTTGAATCTTCTAACATTGTATCAGGGAATTTTAACTTCTGCCGAATGTCTACAAACTGCTATGATGAATTGTGAAAGGATGAGTAGACATCGTGATGAGTGAAAATAGCGAGGAAAACACAGCGGGCAGCCATGAAAACCGGGGGAATCAGGACCTGGGGGTTGGTGGCACGACTTCTGACAGCGGCGAGGTCCGTATGACAGCACCTCGACGATCTGGATTTCGGGCAGTCTGGAGCTGGATCTGGCCGGTCGCAATCGGCGTTCTCGTTGCCAAAGCGCTATCAATGTGGGTGATTGGATTCGCGTATGTCCCATCCGCCTCCATGGTGCCCACTATCGAAAATCCGGGTCGAATCCTGCTCGATCACGTTGCCACCGCCGTGATGCCGATTTACGAAGGAGAAGTGGTCGTGTTTCACTGGCCCGATGACCCGTCACAAATTTTTGTCAAACGCGTGATTGGCCTGCCAGGCGACACCATTGTCATTCATAACGGGCACGTATATCGGAATGGAAAACTCCTCAACGAACCGTATCTGCACGGATTAGTGACAGAGGGAACCTACGGTCCGTATCAGGTCCCTGCCAATCACTATTTTATGCTCGGCGATAATCGCAACATTTCGGATGACAGCAGGATGTGGGTTCACAAATACGTCCCACGGTCGTATATCATTGCGCGCGCAGATTTTCAAGTCACACCGCTGAGCATGTTCCACCATATCACCCAGTAGCTGCGCATTTGATACTTTCTACGACACTGCCACGCTTAAGCGAGGCGAGTCGCAGTGTCCAGCAAATCGGTACAGGTAGAGGACTTTCAAGGTCTTACAAACGAGATTTCACTGCCGCGTCTCGCGTGGAAGGTCAAGTTCGACAGGAAAATAAGGTCAAGTTCGAAAGGTCAAGTTCGACAGGAAAATAAGGTCAAGTTCGACAGGAAAATAAGGAAGGCGTGCCTAGCAGGCACGCCTTAACCATTTTAGAGCATCAAGTTTTGCAGGTCGTGCGAAATCTTAGGCGAGAATTTCCTCGATCTTCTCCAACGTATCCGCGTCTAGCTTCACACCGGACGCCTTGACGTTCTCTTTCACTTGCTCGGGCTTACTTGCGCCGATAAGTGCGCTTGAGACGCTGTCGAGGCGCAATATCCAGGCAATCGCAAGTTGCGCAAGCGACAGTCCTGCTTCTCTTGCCACGCCTTCGAGGCGTTCCACCTTGGTCAGGTTTTGTTCGCTCAGGCTGCGTTCAACAAAAGCTTTGACTCTGTCAGTTGCGCCGCGGGAGCCTTCCGGTGCTGACTGGCCACGCTTGTACTTACCTGTGAGAATGCCTTGTGCGAGCGGTGAGAAGACGACTTGGCCAATCCCTGCATCGTCGCAGATTGGAATCACAGCATGCTCAATGTAACGGTTCAGCATGTTGTACACAGGTTGGCTCGCAGCAAACTTGTGCAGGTTGAATTCGCGTTGGAGCCGGACGCCATTGGCGATTTGGTTCGGCTGCCACTCACTGATGCCTGCGTAGAGGATTTTGCCTTGCGTAACGAGATCGTCCAGAGCACGAAGGGTTTCTTCGAGGTCGGTCTCAGCGTCATATCGATGGCAGTAGAAGATGTCTACATACTCTGCGTCCAGAGCACGCAGACTCTGCTCGACTTGGGCGAAGATGTGCTTACGGCTCAGACCGCGGTCATTTACACCTTTGCCGGTCGGCCAAAACGCCTTGGTGGTGAGGACATAGCTATCCCTATCGTACGGAGCCAGGGCTTCACCCAACACTTTTTCGGCCGCGTGCGGCTCGGAACCGTAGACGTTGGCGCAGTCGAAGTGGTTAATGCCCTCATCGTAGGCTTCCTTCACGCAGGCGATAGATTGCGCGCGCTCCGTGACGGTACCGTATGTAAGCCAACTGCCCAGGGCAATCTCAGAAACCTTCAGGCCACTTTTTCCGAGTCTGCGATATTCCATATCATAGACACCTCCAAGTAGAATAGAAATAGAGTGTTCGCGTCGGGATGGGTTGTTCGAGTGAATGGGGCTGCGTGGATGGGTGTTTTGCCGAGTCCAGCTCGTTCCCGTCTCGACTCAATCAGTGTAAGCCATCGCCGTCGAAAAGTGAAATTTTCATTGACCGAAGGGGGAACTTCTTATGGCAGGCTTTGTGTTCGGATGTCTGACGCCTCACGGATCGCAAATCATTGAGGAATTATCTGCATCTTCACCCAGGTTGATGGAGAAAACCCGCGCAAGTATGGAACACCTCGGCAGGCAGATGGCGGACGCAAATCCAGACGTGATTGTGGTGCTCACGCCGCACGGTTTGCGTGTGGAAGGGCAGTTTTCTGTGACGGACAGTGAACATATGTACGGGCAATTGGAGGAAGACGGCGGCGTTGTCCGGATGGATCGCCTTGTGGACAGGGATTTGGCGCGGTCGATTGCGGCGGCAGCGAGATCGAGAGAATTGCCCCTATGCCAGGTCAACTATGCCACAAGTGAAGGCCCGCTTTCTTGCTTGCAGATGGATTGGGGCGTTCTCGTACCGATGCATTTTATGCCGGAAGTGCCGATTGTCGTGGTGACGCCGTCGCGTTCTCTACGTTTCGCCGATCACGTTCGCATGGGCGAAGCCCTCACCACCGCCGTCGAGGCGTCAGGCAAGCGAGTCGGTCTTATCGCCAGCTGCGACTGGGCACATGCCCATGATGCAAACGGCCCGTACGGGTTCCACCCAGACGCAGCGAAGTTGGACGCGCAAGTCGTGAAGTTCGTAGAAGATAACCGCCTGGAAGCCATGGCAGATTTCGAAGCGGAGTTTATCGACAATGCGAAACCGGACGGCATTTGGCAAACGCTGATTCTTGCAGGAGCCATCCCGGCACATAAACGGAGGGTGGAAGTCCTGTCGTATGAAGTCCCGACCTATTTCGGGTTGCTGTGTGCTGCTGTGTCGGTGGAGTAGTTCGGCAGTCGGTCACGTACTCAGGTTGCAGGGTGCGCAGGTTGCAGGGTAAGCAGGTTAACAAAGTACGCAGGTCACACACGGGGGAGGCTATGCGGCAGGAAGGCGGATTCGCGCGTCTTACCGTGGTCGGTCGTCGCCAAGTTCCTCATCGATGCGCCGCTCGATCTCCTCGTCGCTGATGTCAAATTCCCTCGACAGTTCTCGGGCTCGCACGCGTTGTTCCTCGTAGTAACGACGTAACTGGGCCCGGGTTGGCCTGTTGAGACCACGGCCTTGTCCGCGGAACAACCTCCATATGAAATAGCTGATTGCACTCGTTGCAAGCAGCATCAATATGGCTGTCAGGGGAGATCCGAATCCGAATCCGATTATCAACGCAGAATCACCATCCTTCCTCCGTGTCACCGTTTGCACTCGGGCCCACTGCGCTTCCGCCCACTGCGCTTCGGCCCACTGTGCCTCGGCCCACTGTGCCAGACCAAGTGTATCCGAGCCCGAGTATGCAAGTTCACTGCCTTCGAGATTTGTGCCACCATCTTACCTCAGCCGCGTATCTTGACGGAAGCTTTTCGCGTATGGTACGGTACATTCTGTTCTCTTATCTGGAGGGGTACCAAAGCGGCCAACTGGGGCGGACTGTAAATCCGTTGCGAGAGCTTCGTAGGTTCGAATCCTACCCCCTCCACCAACCGTGCGCCCGTAGCTCAGTCGGATAGAGCGCTTGACTTCGAATCAAGAGGCCGGGAGTTCGAGCCTCTCCGGGCGCACCATACTAGAATTTTGATTGATGCGGCACCCCTCGCTGTTGAGGGGTGCCGCTTTTCTTCATTTCCTCACGCGCCCTTAACGAGGGCGCGTACCACATTCCATCACTGGCTTTCTCGTTGATTGGTTTGTTCAGTCACTGGCCTGTTCAATCTCCGGCGCATGCAGTCACTGGATCATGCAGTCACTCACCTGTTCAATCACTGGTCGCATGCTTGTAGGCGTCTGCCTGATGGTGAATGGGTCTTTGTCCGATTCGGACTAGGTATCCGTACTAAGTGGACTAGGTATTCGTACTAAGTGGACTAGGTATTCGTACTGTAGTTTGTACGTTTATCCCTGCCGGGCAGGTGGGTCCCCGGCATACATCATAATGCAGACCTAAATTTACTCCGGAGGAGTGAGTTTCCATGAAGAAATGTCCACCGATTGTGTGTCCGCCAATTTACGAGTACTGTGATTGCTATGTTCCGCGGGAAGTGCCAGTTGTTCAGCCTGTCGTGCGCGTTAACAGACGGATCATAGTCAACGTCCCAAGATACTACGTTCAGCCATCAACGAGGGAACAAGTTGTCGATCCAGGATGCCCCGTCAACCCATACGCCAAACGGACCTAAACGAGTTTGGCAGGTCCGTAGTTTTCCATCTGACCCTGATGGCAGCCTAGTGTGCAGCCCCATCTGCATGTAGGCTGCTCGTCTGCGCCCGCTCACGGTTCGGCCGGAGGCGAACACGGCTCTGCAGGACTCGAACACGGCTCTGCAGGACTCGAACACGGCTCAGCGGGACCCGAACACGGCTCTGCAGGACCCGAAAACGGCTCTGCAGGACCCGAACACGGCTCTGCAGAACCCGAAAACGGCTACGGAGTCATACCCGCCGGGGTATCGAACGAATTTCGGGATACTTTTGTACCTTAGAGCACGTTACGAATCATATATTGCGCGCAATAGGTATCATCCGTGTTACTTAATACCAAACCCCCTATGGTATAGAGAGGGCTTGTAGGTATACTTTTGAACTTTTAATACCCCTTATCGGTATGACCGTAGAGATACTTTTGCACCTTACCACCCTTGTTACCCCGTGGGGTATTTGAGCATGTAACGATACTTTGTATCGTTACGCGAGACCCTATACCCCTAGGGTGTTCAGAAATAGAGATAGTGTTGAACGCTGCCGATCCGATACCGGCATGGGTATATATTCAACCTATGATATATTGCGCACTTTTGTGCCCTTATTTCTCGCGGCTGTCACTCTCATCCCTGCATCTGGACCCTGGACCCTGCGCCATCTATTTCCGCCACCGTGTACCCTGTACCATCCCGCCCCCCTCTAGCCGCCGTGAGCCCCTACTGCCTGCCACTTTACTCGCTGGTCGTCTCGTCAAAGGCCTCGTGCAGCCGGGCACCCGCGAAGTCAATTGCCTCGCGTCCTTGCTCAAACATCCATGTCATCGACATGAAGCCGTGGATCATGCCAGGGTAATTCCGGTGTTCCACGGCGACACCAGCTTGCCGCAACTTTGCAGCGTACGCGTGACCTTCATCGTGCAGCGGATCGTACTCTGCGGTGATGACGAGAGCGGGGGGGAGGTTTGCATGATCCGGTGCCAAAAGAGGAGACGCTAACGGATCGCAGGCATCGCGTTCATCTGGAAGATAACATTCCCGGAACCACAACATGTCTGGCAGTTCGAGGAAGTAGCCTGTTCCGTTTCTGATTTTGGACGCCGTCTGTCCGTCGAGGTCGACGGTCGGGTAGATGAGTACTTGGTAGGCTATCTGTGGACCGCCTCTGTCGCGTGCAAGCAGTGTCACCGCCGCCGCCAGATTGCCGCCTGCGCTGTCACCAGCCACTGCAAGGCGCACCTGCCCCTCGTCTCCGCCTGCGCTGTCGCCAGCCACAGCAAGGCGCACCTGCCCCTCGTCTCCGCCAGCGCTGTCGCCAGCGAGCTCACGGGCGTGTTCAGCCACCCATTTGACGACGGCGTAGCATTCTTCAACGGGATCGGGAAATTTCGATTCTGGAGCCAATCCGTAACCGATGGACACAATAACACTGGCGGACGCTTGGCAGAGGCGCCGGCACATATCGTCGTACTGGTCGAGATCGCCAAGGACGAATCCCCCACCGTGAATGAAAACCACGATTGGAGACGGTTGCGGTGACTCGACCTTGGGCCGTGGCTTAGCTGTGCCATCACTCATGCCATCACTCATGCCATCACTCATGCCATCGTCCGTGCCATCGTCCGTGCCATCGGTCGTCCGACCGCTCGTTAATTCGGGCCAGTAAATGCGAATGGGGGTGTCGCGTTTGGCAGTCGGAATCGATTGGTTGTCGACCTTCAGAACGTGGACAGGTGTCAACTGCGCGGCCATCAGCGCGTAGCCGGACGCCATCGCAGCTCGTGCCATCGTTGGGCCGAGCGTGTGATATGCTGGAGCCCCCAGCATCTGCAGTCGGTCAAGAAACTTCTCTGCGGTCGGATGAAGTGTGATTGCAAACAACTCCTTGTCGAGCAGCGTGCTCGTTGTATGATGTCATTGTGCTATGATCCAGGTAAAGGGCGGCTCGGGGGTCCGAGAGGAGAGCCCAGAACATTTACAGGTCCAGAAGATTCGAAGGAGTGAGCTGTACACACATGTGGTGGATTTGGCTTATCGTTGTAATTTTTGCGATTCTGTTGAGCGCTTTTCTATACATGTACATCCAATACCTCAAATACCGCAGGCAGATGCCAAAACCATCATTCCGCGAACCCAATGAGCGCCCGGTCATCGAAGACTGGAGCGACGATGAGGTCCACATTTCGTGGATTGGGCACGCCACGATGCTGATGAAGATTTTCGATGTGACGATTTTGACCGATCCGGTGTTCATGCACCGCGTCGGCATCTCCCTGCTCCCGAAGGTTGTGATTGGTCCGAAGCGGTTTACGGCCCCAGCCCTGCACTACAAGGATGTCCGAAGCAAGGTGGACCTTATCCTGTTGTCGCACGGGCATCTCGACCATTTCGATCTGCCCTCTTTGCGCCGCCTCGCAAGGCCGGAGGCAGATGTCATCACGGCGGAAAATACATCAAAGCTGCTCCGCCGCATGTCGTTTGGCAGAGTCCGTGAGCTCAAGGTGCGAGACACGCTCGAGACAGAGAAGGGCATGCGCATTACGGCGGTTCCAGCCAGGCACTGGGGTGCCCGTTTTCCATGGAACCGCGACTACCGCTGGAACGGATACGTGATTGAGTATCGCGGAGTACGCATTCTCTTCACGGGTGACACTGCAATTACGAAGGACTATCAGGACCTGGCTCAGACGCAGCCCGGAATTGACGTTGCCTGCATGCCGATTGGCGCTTATTCACCTGACAATTTCCAAACCGCCCACTGCACGCCCGAACAGGCCTGGCAGATGTTTTGCGACAGTGGGGCCAGATGGATGGTACCGATGCATTGGGGAACCATTGTCCTGTCGATGGAACCGATTCACGAACCGATAGAACGGTTGCTTGCTGCAGCTGATAAAGACGGTCAACTTGACAGGGTTGTCATTCGTGAGGTCGGCGGGAGTTTTCAATTGCCCCTCCAAGAAGAACGTGACAACCGACTGAGCCAAGAACACTGACATTCCTTTCGGAATTGTCATTTCCAGACGCTGATAATAGCCATCACTCGAACTTAGAAACCCACCCGACGAATATCCACGCTCATCCAGGCTCACACTATCAAGGTGCTTTGGGTTATCCCGAGCACTTTGATAATTTTGCAGCGAGCTTTAGGATTGCGTGGTGCATGAACAATTCTGAACAGCCATCAACTTGAGTCGAGAGCGCGGGAGTTCGCGCTAACTAATGAATTGTCGGCTCCCCGCAAAAGTCGAGGCTTTTGGCCAACCTTTCGGTCCGATATGGAAAGTCTGCGCTCCTTTGCAGAACGACTCTCAAAGAGTCGGGTCGAATGTACTCAGCCTGCCGAAGATTGGTTACTCGATCATATTGCATTTATCGAGGCGCAGGGACAAGAAGTCCTGCGCAAATTGCCACAGTCCACACTCCGTCAGTTACCGCGTCTGAAAACCAGCGGTCAGCCTCGCATCTATGCTCTTTGTGAAGACTACTTAGCCAACGTGGATGGGCGCTACGACGTCTCGTCGTTTGAGCGCTATGTGCTGTCCTATGAGCAGGTTTCTGTCTTGAAGACCACTGAATGTTGGGTTTTGCCGATTGCAATGCGTGTTGTCCTGATTCACCGACTTGCCCAAGCTATGGGTGAAGTTCGCTATCGTCACGAGGTTTGCGGCCGCGTGTCAACGCTGATTGACGGCGTCAGGCAGGCGGATAAGAACGAGTCAACTGTCCGCACGCTGCTTTCGCAGGCCGCAGGCGAAAGGGAACTGACGCCGGTTGAATTGGTGCATGTCGTCCAACACTTAAACGAGTGGCAACCGAATGTTCAATCACTTCACGACTGGCTTGGTGTACACATCGCGAACAGTGACACCAGTCTCGAACACATGGTGTCATACGAACACCAGCTTCAGGCCGACCTACAGGTCACCTGCGGAAACCTGGTGCATAGTCTCCATGTTTTAGAGCGATTTCCGTGGCGGCTGACCTTCGAGAAGATTTCATACGTGGTCCAAACGCTCTCTGCCGAGGGGAACACGCAGTACGACAAACTCGATGTGGCGAGTCAAGACGTCCTGTGCAACAAAGCAGCAGAGATTGCGGAAAGACTCAATGTCCCGGAGACTGTCGTCGCAAAAACGGCCGTCCGCTTAGCGGAGGGCTACACGACAGAGTCCCGGGGCCACGCAAATTTCTCTGGCTTTGGCAGCTCCAATGGTTCCGGTGGCTCCGGTGACCCCGACGGAAACCATGACTCCGGCAGCTCCAATGGCTCAGGTGGCTCCGACAACTCTCATGGCTCCCTGGGACGCCATGACTCGGATGCTCTGCCTCGGCAAGCGACACTCGCCTATTATCTGCTTGACGCGCATGGTACTGCCCAACTCCGCCGTGCCATTTGTGAGATTGCGCGCCCGCGACGGTTGCCACTGCTCGTCGTGCGGAAACGACCGCTTGGCGCATATCTCACGGGGGGGCTTGTACTTTTTATCGCCCTGCTTGCACTGGTGTCTGCCGTCATTCTCAGAGGGCACACGGTTCGAACGTGGTCCATTGTCGCCGTCGTTCTGGCCATACTGTTGCCTGTGAGCGAATGGGCTGTAACCATGCTTCACGCAGCCATTGCGCGCTGCTGCCGTCCGAAAACCCTGCTGCGTTATGATTTCTCAAAAGAGCTGCCAGAGAGTGCTCGGACGATGGTTGTCATGCCCATCATCTGGTCAAGCATCGCCGAGGTGGACGACGTTATGGACCGACTGCTGGTACACTACTTCGCCAATCGCCAGCAGAACATCCATTTCGCCGTGCTCGCGGACCTGCCTGATGCCAAGACAGAGTCGCTTCCGGGCGATGATGAACTGGTTCTGTATGCCAAAAGCCGCATCGAGAAACTGCAGGCGGCGTACGGGGAAGACCGCTTTTTCCTGTTCCATCGCAAGCGCAAGTACAACCCTGCAGACGGCGTGTACATGGGTTGGGAACGCAAACGGGGTAAACTTGTCGAGTTTATTGAATTGCTCTCCGGCAGCACCGATACCGGCTTCACGACGGTCTGCGGCGAGCAAAGCATCTTGCGGCGCGTGCGGTATGTCTTAACGGTCGATCACGATACAAAACTCCCCATGGGCGTCGTCAGCCGCCTCGCAGCGACGATGCACCACCCGTACAATCGCCCGCGTTTAAACACGCAAGGAACGCGGGTCACAGAAGGCTATGGCGTGTTGCAACCGCGCATCACGATGAGTTTCGATTCGACCACCACGTCGAGATTTTCTTCTCTGTGGGCTGGAGACCCGGGGATAGATCCATACGCTTTTGCTGTCTCCTCGCCTTATCAAGACTTGTTCGACAAGGCGACTTTCGTCGGCAAGGGCATTTTTGACGTAGACGTGTTTCACAAGGTGCTGGTCAATCGCATCCCCGACAACCAGGTGCTCAGTCACGACACCTTGGAAGGGGGATTCCTCCGGACCGGATTTACTGCGGATATCGAGGTTGTGGAGGACCATCCTGGCACACTTTACGCGCATCAGATCCGCGCTCACCGCTGGATGCGGGGCGATTGGCAGCTCATCAACTGGCTCGGCAGAACATGTAAGGACAGAAACGGGGACAACAAGCCCATTGATTTGTGCGGATTAACCCGCTGGCAAATCATTGACAATCTGCGGCGCAGCTTGCTGAGCCCGGCCATCTTTGCGGTCATGGTGCTTGGGCTGTGGCTGCTCCCTGGCCGTTCATGGGTGTACGAGTTGATGGCGGTGTTGACGCTGTTTCTGCCTGCCTTCAGTGCGCTCTACCGCCTTATCCGTGGGCTCGGGAACACCCGTGCGCTGTATGTCAGCGTGCTGCAAAGCGGGTATCGCCTACTTACGTTACCGTACAGCGCAGCAGTCAGTCTTGACGCTGCAGTGCGGACGCTCTACCGAGTGTTCATCAGTCGAAAAAATTTACTGGAATGGGTGCCTGCTGCGGCCACCAATGGGCGTCTTGCTCGTAGACGTTTGTTCAAAAATGAACCGCTGGCTTTGGCGTTCATCGCCCTGTTTGCCGTTTTGGCGTGGATGTCAGGAACCGGGTGGGAAACATTGTCAGACAATTGGTCGGGAAGGTTGCCCGAAGCATGGCCAAACAACAACGGATCAGGAACATGGTCAGGAACGTGGACAGGAAAATGGTCAGGAAAATGGGCAGGAACATGGTCAGGAAGATGGTCAGGAAGATGGTTAGGAGGCTGGCTTGGTTTGCTCGCGATTGCGGTTTGGGGCATTCTCGCCCGACCCGTTGTTGGCATCTTGAACCGTTGGCCGCGTCCATCACGCGCATGGCTGGCTGCTGCTCGTCCTGAATTGAAGAGATGGACGGAGGACATCTGGAGGTTTTATCAACAATACGTGACTGAAGCGGAGTCCTGGCTGCCTCCAGACAACGTGCAGTTTCACCCAAAGGAGACGGTTGCGCACCGGACATCTCCGACAAACATTGGTCTCTATCTGGCATCTGTCGTCGCTGCCTTTGACCTTGACCTCATTAGCCGTGAGACGATGATAGAGCGGCTGCGCAATTCAATTCGCACGCTGAGGAGTATGGACAAGTGGAACGGACACTTGTTCAACTGGTATGACACGGAGTCTGCAAAACCACTTTCGCCGCGATATGTGTCTACCGTTGACTCGGGAAACCTTGTGGCCTATCTCATGGTCGTCAGGCAGGCGCTAAAAGAGATGCTGGCAGAAACGCAGATGCACGCGGTGGCAGAGGCGCAGACAGAGGCGCAGACAGAGACGCAGGTGCACTCGGTGGCGCCAAAATCGGTTGCGGTGCAACCGGGCGCCACCGCGCGAGACGCAAAGCAGCCGACACCCATCACAGGCGAGCGCAGACAAGACGTCGAGCAGCTCATTGATGACATTGACACGCTGATTGAAGGCACCGATTTTACAGCGCTGTTTAACCCGAACGAGCGGGTGTTCTGCCTCGGTTACCATTTGGACGCAAACCGGAGGGAAACGGTTCTCTACGACTTGTTGGCATCTGAGGCGCGGCAGGCTAGTTTCGTGGCTATTGCTCTTGGGCAGATCCCGGTGTCGCACTGGTTTGCCCTCGGCCGCACGATGACCATCGCGAGTGGACACAAAACCCTTTTGTCCTGGTCTGGCACGATGTTTGAATACCTGATGCCAAGCCTCATCATGAAGACGTATCGACACACCGTGTGGGACTCCACGTATCGGGGTGTGATTCTTCGCCAACGCGCCTACGGTGAATCTCACCGAGTGCCTTTTGGCATCTCCGAAAGCGGCTATTACGCGTTTGACTACCAGTTGAACTACCAGTACCGAGCGTTTGGCGTACCGGGCCTTGGATTTGACAGAGGCTTAGAGCGCAATCTTGTCATCGCACCCTACGCAACAACAATGGCCTTGCCATTTGCGGGCCCGTCAGCTCTTAAGGCTTTGCATGAATTGGAGCTACTCGGTGGCAAGGGAGAGTTTGGTTTTTACGAGGCTGTCGACTTTACATCGAATCGCCTCCCTAAAGGCACTAGATACAAGGTGATTGAGAGTTTCATGGCTCATCATCAGGGCATGAGCATGCTGACCCTGGCGAATCTGCTCACGGACAATATCTTCGTAAGGCGGTTCCACTCTGATGCGCGCGTCAAAGCAGCAGAACTTTTGTTGCAGGAGCGGATCCCGGAGAAAGTCGCCCTGATTGAAGAACCGATTGGCCTGCATGCGCAGGTGCCGGATTTCACAAAGCAGATTGACGACGCAGTCAGACGCATAGAGACGTCAACAGACGCGGTGGCGCTAAACGTGTTGTCGAATGGCCGTCTGACGAGTGTCCTGACCAACCGCGGGACCGGTTTTTTGTCGTGGGACGGAATGATGGTGACGCGATGGCGGGACGATCCGCTTGAGGACTCATGTGGCGCCATCGTCTACCTGCACGACGTCGAACGCGAAGAAACATGGTCGCTGACGTCCTTTCCGAACAGCGGAGTGCAGGACCGGGCAGGGGCATTCACACTTGACCGCACTGTTTTCGAGGGAAGTCAGAGCGGCATTTCGGCCAAACTCGAAGTCACCGTGTCTGGAGAGTCTGATGCAGAGGTAAGGCGGCTGTCCATCACCAATCAAGGCGGTGATGAGCGGACCCTTGAAATCACTTCGTTTCTTGAACTGTGCCTCGCCACTCAGGCTGCAGATATGGCTCACCCTGCCTTCAGCAAGCTGTTCGTAGAGACGAGTCACGACAATCACGTTGATTGTTTGCTCGCAAAGCGTCGTCCGCGTGATGAGAAGGAAGACGAAATCTGGGCTGTCCACAAGCTTTACCTACAGGGCGAAGAAATTGGCGACTACGAGTATGAAACGGATAGGGCCCAGTTTATCGGACGCGGAGGAACAATTGCTGCCCCAAGGGCGCTCGCAGGGCATCTGCGAGGGTCTGTCGGATCGGTCGCCGATCCCGCTTTTGTCATGCGCCGCACCGTTCGACTCGGGCCAGGTGAATCGGCAACCGTGTTTGTGGTGACCGGCATCGCGAAGAGCCGCGACGATGCGCTCGAGTTGATTGAGGATTTCGCCCATCCCGCTCAAGCGGAGCGCGCGTTTCATCTTGCCTGGGTGCGTGCCCAGATTGAGCTGCGCCATTTACACCTGACACCAAAACAAGTGATATCCGCAAACGAACTGGCCGTTCAAATGCTGTATGCCCCATCTTTATCGAAGCAGCGCAGGCAAGCGATTGTGCGGAACTCGCTCGGTCAGTCGTCACTCTGGTCGCTGTCTCTGAGTGGGGATGCTCCCATTTGCACAGTGTCCATCGACAACCTTGCTGACCTCTCGTTTGTCGTGGGGTTGGCAAAGCAGCATCAGTATCTGGTTCGGCTCGGGTTGGCTCTCGACCTTGTGGTACTCGATGCCACGGTCAGCGGGTATCAGGATGAACTGATAAATCGTCTGCACGATGAGCTTGCAGCCAGGGGTATCTACGACCCCAAGCGGATCGTGAGCTTAAAGTACGAGCAGCTGTCAGAAGAAGAGCAAACGTTACTCAGAGCGGTTACGCGCGTCTGGTTGCGTGCAGCGGGGCCCAGTTTGCACGCGCAACTGCAAATTGAGGACGAGGAAGACCTGAGACCACTCGCGATGAAAGTGAGTCGCACGATTGCCACGAGTCACACGGTGGATGTCGGTCGCGCGGTGGAAGCCGGTCACACGGTGGAAGCCGGTCACACGGTGGAAGCGAGTGGCACAGTGGAAGCTCACGGCGCCGCTCATGCAAACCGTACCTTCGACGCCAGCACCGTGGAGTTCTTCAACGGTTATGGCGGTTTTGCTGACGACGGAAAAACCTATCAGATTCAGGTTGAGCCAGGACATGAATTGCCGCGTCCGTGGACGAATGTCCTGTCGAACCCGGAATTTGGAACGATTCTGACGGATCTCGGCACCGGCTACACGTGGTGGCGGAATTCGCGGGAGTGCAAATTGACACCTTGGACGAACGATCCCGTTATCGATAGGCCTGGCGAGTGCCTTTATATCCGAGACCTGGAGACGAATGTGGTCTGGTCAGGTGCTCCGAAGCCTGCGGGGGGACAGCGGCGGTACACAGTTACGCACGGCTTTGGATTCACCCGTTTTGAACAAAATGACGGGGATATCAGCCACGTCATGGAGACGGTTGTTCCGCTCGACCATCCGCTCAAACTCATCCGCCTCACGCTTCGCAATCAGGGCCGCGTGAACAAACGGCTTGCGGTTACCTACTACGCAGAGTGGGTACTTGGCGTCACCCGTGAACCAGAGGCGTCCAACATCGTGACGACATGGGATGAGGGTTCTGAGACACTGCTTGCACGGAACACCTACCAGGAAACCTTTCGAGATGCCGTTGCATTTTTGCATGTTGACGCTTTGTCGCAAGCGGATGTGTCGTGGACGGGCGACAGGACTCACTTTATTGGGCCAGAAGGCAGCATTGAACTCCCTACAGGAGTCACCAGTGATGGTCTGTCTTGCCGGGTTGGGGCATTCTCAAACACTTGTGGAGCGGTACAGCGGATAGTGGAATTGCCTCCAAACGAGGAACAGACGGTGCTCATTTTGTTTGGCTGCACGGACTCTGCAGAAAAGGCCGTCAATCTGGTGAAACACTACAGACTCGGAGCACACGACGGGGAAGTGGCTCGGGCCGTCGGTGGGGCCCACGAGGTGGAAGTGGCTCGGGCCGCGGATGGGGCCCGTGTTGCCGCAGTGGCTGAGCTTGCCGGTGTGGCGCACGACGGGGAAATGGCTCCAGCTGCGGATGGGGCTCACGTTTCGGAAACGACCCACGTTGTGACGCGTCACATGAACGAGTCGGCTCACAACTTCGACGATGTCGCGGCAGCTGTGTCCAGGTATTGGGGCGAAGTGACCGGGCAGGTGCAAGTGGAGACACCGGATCGGGCGATGGATATCCTGCTTAACGGCTGGCTGCTCTACCAGGCTCTCGGGTGCCGATTGTGGGCGAGAACGGCTTTCTACCAGGCGGGGGGAGCGTTTGGGTTTCGAGATCAACTGCAGGACGCACTGGCGTTCCTTCATACGGATGAGGGCATTTTGCGAGAGCAGATACTGCGCTCGGCGAAGCATCAGTACCAAGAGGGGGACGTTCAGCACTGGTGGCACGAAGAGACAAACAAAGGGATCCGAACGCGGTTTTCAGATGACCTTTTGTGGCTTCCGTATGCAGTATCCCGGTATGTTGAACAGACTGGGGAGTTTGGGATTCTCGATGAAACGGTGCCTTTTTTGACAAGCGCACCCTTGAAACAGGACGAGCTCGAGCGGTACGAGGAGACGGTTGTTGCGAATGAGCAAGGCACAATTCTCGAGCACTGCCTACGGGCCATCCGTCACGCATGTAAATTTGGCGAACACGGAATTCCGTTGATGGGAATTGGAGACTGGAATGACGGGATGAACAGGGTCGGTTCAGAGGGGCGTGGTGAGAGCGTCTGGCTCGGTTGGTTCCTGCTCGACATTCTCAATCGATTCGCGGGTCTGAAGGAGATACCGAAGGAGGTTGCCGGCGAGTTTTCAGAAGTAGCTGACCGGCTGCAGAGTGCTATCAACGACGTTGCTTGGGACGGCGCATGGTTTCGGCGAGCGTTCACAGACGGCGGAACGTGGCTTGGATCCATCGCCGACAGAGAATGCAGGATTGATGCGATTGCTCAGTCGTGGTCGGTCATCTCAGAGGGAACGACTGCCGACAGGGGAGAGCGTGCGATGCGTTCCTTTGACAGGGAACTTGTTGACAGAGACCTTGGTATCGCTAGGCTGCTCACGAGGGCATTCGATGAAACCAAGCCGAGCCCTGGGTATATACAAGGGTATCCGCCAGGCATTCGTGAAAACGGCGGGCAATACACCCACGGCGTCATCTGGAGTATTGTGGCCTGGGCGATGTTGGGGAGAAATGACAAGGCTCACGAGTTGTTTGCAATGCTGAACCCAATTTCGCACACGCAGTCTGCGAAGGAGGTTCTCACATTCGGAAATGAACCGTACGTGATGACGGCGGATGTGTACGCTGCGAAGCCTCTTGAAGGCCGGGGCGGCTGGTCATGGTACACGGGAGCAGCAGGATGGATGTATCAAGCAGGTCTGGAATACGTCCTTGGAGTCAAACGCCGCGAGGACAAACTTTTCATCGAACCGTGTGTCCCTCAGACGTGGAGTACGTTTCGGGTGACGTACCGCTACGGCCGCGCGACATATATCATTGATGTGCAACTCGACCCCGCTGACTTGCATCTTGACCCTGATCCTGATGAGCGGGCACCGGGGCAGCGGGTCTATGATGAGCGTGAGGGCGAGCGCGAGCGCGAAGTCGCGACAACCTGGGTTGTTGACGGCAGGACGGTGGAAGGCAATCATTTGCTGCTCGTCGACGACGGCAAGGAACACCACGTTACCGTGTACACGACACCAGGACGCCTGTCGATTGACTCACACTCCCTCATGCCTCGTGGTCACGTAAGTTCACGTGGACATGGCCTTGATTTTGCTCAGTAATTTGTGATAACGCGCCACGGGCGCGCTATTTCCACTCGAGTCTATAGTGCCGGCAAGAAATAGCGCGCTGTGGAAGCGCTATGTTCGCACCTTGAGCTAATAACAACGTGTGAACGCGCTATTTTGATCCGTTTCAGCGAATAACGCGCCACGGGCGCGTTATTTCCACTTGAAGGTGTTTCGGGTAGGGTGAATAACGCGTTATGGGCTCGTTATTGGCGACCCAACCTGGTCAACGTCACAGGGCCTGACAAGACCCGGCGGAATTTGGAAGTCACATGGTAAAACGGGCGTGAAAATATGGACGCGTAAGGGAGGGGCCTGCTAACTTGGCTATCTACTTAGGGATTTCTTCCATGAGCTCTGTGAGCCGCTGCAGGTTCTCTGGTGTGCCCATCACTTGAACGACGTCAAATTGCTCAAGCTTGGTGTGACCGCGGGGGACAATCCGTTCGTCATCTCGCACAATCGAAACGAACAATAGATCCTGGGGCAGGTGGAGCGTCCGAAGCGGGACGTCGTTGAGCCGCCGCGACAGCACCTCAATCTGGCGGATCTCCCAATCTGGCGGGAGTGTATCCCTATCGATGGTGAGAATAGGTGTTTCTAGCTTTCCAGCGTCTGCAGCGGGGACGGGTACACCGCGAATGACTTGATTGAACATCGCTGGCGAGAGTACGCATGTCACGATGGCAAGCAAAACGAAGCCATTGCTCATGGCCGAGCTGATGAGACCGGCTTGTTCACCAATCTGGCTGGCCGCAATCATTAGACTGAGTCGGGAGGAAAGCAGCATGCCACCTGCCAAACGCTGCCGAATGCCAAACTTGCGCAGAAACCAAAGGGACGGGACCAATTTGTTCAGGTACATGGTGACGAAGAGAATCCCGATGAGCGTGATAAACGATGTTGTTCCCGCAATCGCGTTGATGTTAAATCCCATTCCCACACTGACGAAGAAAATGGGAATGAAAAATCCGTAGCCAATCGAGTTGAGTTTGTGCGTAATGATGGAGTGTTTCTCCGCGAGCAAAGAGATAATGGCGCCGGCGAGAAACGCGGCGATGACGACCTCCGTGCCAAGGGTCTGGGAAAAGGCCAGGAACGCCAATACCAGCGCAAATGCGGCGCGAATTCCAATCTCACTGGTCGCGTTCTCAACCACTCGAAAGATGGGTAAGTGACGTGCTGCCAACAGCACACGGTAAACGAAGACAAAGAACAACAGCAACACCATGACAAGCAGGAAGCTGAACGCGTTGCCGGTACTGTGAAACGTGATGTAAGCGGTAAACACAATCAACGTTGCAACGTCGGCAATGAGTGCGTAGAGGAGGACCTCCTGACCAAATCTGTCGCGGATCCATCCGTGTTCCTTGAGCGCCGGCGTGACCAGCCCGAGAGATGTCGTGCTGAGCAGCAGCATGACGAGCAGCACGTCCTTGATGTAACCAAGATAATGGAGCCAAAGTGAAATGGCCAGAGAGACGAGCAATGTGACGGCAAAAAACAAGAGGCCGCGTAACCATGCTGGAGACTGCCCTTTCGTGGGGCGCTCGAGCAGCAAGTCAAAATCAAGTTCCATGCCTGACACAAACATCAGGTATGCGAAACCAAACTGTGACAAGAAATAGATGTTTGGTGTTTGGTCTGCGATATGTAGGACGTGGGGTCCAATCAGGTATCCCAGCACGATTTCGATGACCACAGATGGAATGACTGAACGCATGAGATGCGTCGACACCCACGGTCCGAGGACGGCGGCAACGGTTACAAAAAACAGTGAGTTGTAGGTATGGGTCATGTGCTTTCACCACCATATCTAAGGTCTGCCTTCTTGTACACATAGGGCAGCGTCGGACAGGGTGCAAGGTGCCCAGTCTAGTCCTGGTTTTTCCTTTGAATTCAGTGAACCTGTATCTCCGTCATTTGTCAGCGCGATGATATACTGTGTTTCTGAGCCATTGATATGCAGTCATAGAGCAAACAGAGGTGGAGAGCAATGGAGACAAGCGAAACGATACACCCTGACAAGACCTCTCAAGCACTACAAAATCGTTCCCATCGGATGATTACTCAGGTGGTTCGCTATACTGCGGACGCAACTGCAGACGGCAGGGTCCACCTATTTTATACTTTAGATGGAAATATTGCAGTGCGTTTCTTGAATGATAGCACCATCAGGCTGAAATTGTTTTTTGGCGACGAATTGAACTGGAAGTCTACACAGGCAGTTGAACCTGTTGCAGACTTTTTACAATTGGAGCAAAGTCTTCGCGTAGAGGCCCATCCTGAAGAGAGTGTGGTCACCCTCGCCACCGAAAGCTTGCGGGTGGTGGTGTGGAAGTATCCATTTCGCCTGCAGGTGTTCACTAGCGACGGAGGACTGGTGTATCAGACGGAATCCATCTCGATTGACAAGTCCGGCGCAATAACCTGGACAGCACAAAATGACGAAACGGAACACTTTTATGGTCTAGGAGAAAAGACGAGTTTTCTTGACAAGCGCGGTGAGCGCTACGAGAACTGGAACTCCGACGTTTACGCACCCCACGTTCCAGAGATAGAGGCTCTGTACGAGTCAATTCCCGTGCTCTTGCATGTTCGCGACAAACTTGCCTACGGCGTTTTTCTTGACAACCCTGGACGGACGGTTTTTGACATGCGCGCTCGGCGGGATGCCTATTCCATTCAAACAGAAACCGGCACCGTGGACCTCTACATATTCTTCGGGCCGACTATTAAACAGGTCATTCAGTCTTACACAGGACTGACAGGACGGATGAAGCTGCCGCCAAAGTGGGCACTTGGGTACCACCAGTCGCGGTATAGTTACATGGACGAAGAGGAAGTCCTTGAACTCGCCCATACATTTCGGTCGAAGCAGATTCCTTGTGACGTCATCCACCTTGATATTCATTACATGGACGAGTACCGCGTCTTTACTTTCGACGAGGCGCGCTTCCCGCATCCGAAGAAGATGATGTCTGAACTCGCTGAGCTCGGATTTCACGTGATACCGATTGTAGATCCCGGTGTAAAACAAGACGCAATGTACCCGGCCTACCGGAATGGTGTACTTGAGGACCACTTCTGCAAGCGACTCGAAGGTAACATCTATACGGGCAAGGTATGGCCCGGTGAAAGCGCGTTTCCTGACTTCACAAACGACCGCACCGCGAAGTGGTGGGGCGACCAACATCGTTTTTACACCGATCTCGGCATCAAAGGCATTTGGAACGACATGAATGAGCCAGCCGTATTCAATGATACAAAAACCATGGAACCGGATGTCATGCACGGGAACAATGGGGAGTTGAAGACGCATCGGGAGATGCACAACCTGTACGGCATGTTGATGTCGAAGGCCACGTATGAAGCCTTAGAGGAGCAACTCGGCGGTGAACGTCCCTTTGTCCTGACCCGCGCAGGTTACAGCGGTGTGCAGCGATATGCCGCCGTGTGGACCGGTGATAACCGCAGCTTCTGGGAGCACATGGCGATGGCAATGCCGATGGTCATGAACCTTGGCCTCTCCGGTGTCACGTTCTCTGGACCAGACGTCGGAGGGTTCGCACACCATACGACCGGCGAGTTACTCACGCGGTGGACGCAAATGGGGGCGTTTTTCCCGTTTTTCCGCAACCACAGTGCGTTAGACACGTTGCGGCAGGAGCCATGGTCGTTTGCGGAACCGTATGAAACCATTATTCGCGATTACACGGCCTGGCGCTACCGCTGGATGCCTCACCTTTATACCTTGTTCCACGAGGCGTCACAGACTGGTATCCCGGTCTTGCGTCCCCTTCTGCTTGAATATCAGAGCGATGAACAAGTTACGAATCTCAGTGACCAGTTCCTGATTGGATCCGGTATTTTAGCAGCCCCTGTGTACCGTCCTGACACAACTGTGCGCACCGTCTACATTCCGGAAGGCGTATGGTACGACTATTGGACTGGTGCACGCTACGACAAGCCAGGGCACATTCTTGCTGATGCTCCCATCGACAGGATGCCACTGTACATTAAGGCAGGAACCGTCATTGCGGAGCAGCCGCTCGTGCAGAGTTTCTACAATGGAACTGGGCTGAAGCATGGAACGGAGAAAGACTATGGAACGGTGAGTGACCATGGGACGCTGGGGGCCCGTGAAACCGTGCAGGCCGATGGGACCGTGCAGGACTCTGGAATGGCGTTGAACCACCGGGCGGCTCAGAGCCAGAGCGGGGGAACTGCGAGCGGCAAGGGAACACCCCTGACTGCGTCAGCGGAACTCCTGTTTCACGTGTATGCCGGTAACCCGAACGCTAGGAGCAGCTACACGTTCTACGAAGACGACGGCATCACATTTGCTTATGAAAACGGACATTACAACTTGTGGGAGATTGAAGTCATAGAGGGGCAGGAATTAGAAATACTGTTCCTGCGCCAGACGGATGGATACGCTGTGGAACGCAGCGCAATTGACATTCAGATTCATCATCTTTCTTTTATCCCATCGGAAATCAAGGGATATGCGCAGGCTTCTAGTGTTGGCGAAGTCTCAGTGACGCCGAGCAGTTGGTACTTTGATCCGGTGAAGGAAACGCTGCATATCAAGGCATCAGCGGATGTCACAGCTGTTCGCGTGAGATGATTTCTCCCGTGCCTGGGCTTCGGGTTCGGGTTCGGGTTCGGGTTCGGGTTCGGGTTCGGGTTCGGGTTCGGGTTCGGGTTCGGGTTCGGGTTCGGGTTCGGGTTCGGGTTCGGGTTCGGCTTCGGCTTCGGCTTCGGCTTCGGCTTCGGGTTCGGGCTTCGGGTTCGGGTTCGGGTTCGGGTTCGGGTTCGGGCTTCGGCTTCGGCTTCGGCTTCGGCTTCGGCTTCGGCTTCGGCTTCGGCTTCGGGTTCGGGCTCGGGCTTCGGGTTCGGGTTCGGGTTCGGGTTCGGCTTCGGCTTCGGCTTCGGCTTCGGCTTCGGCTTCGGCTTCGGCTTCGGGCTCGGGCTCGGGCTTCGGGCTTCGGGGCACCTCGAGAGACAAACGCCCATAACGAGCTGGGAACGCGCTATTCGAGCTACATGAAACAGGTTGAGTGGAAATAACGCGCTCCTAGCGCGTTATTGGTTGAAACGGCCCATAATAACGATTCCACACGACGCTAATTACCCAGCGCGGGAGCGTAGCGCTTTAAAAACGCGTTATTTTTCGCTGGCTGTGTTGGAGTCAGAGGAAATAACGCGCTGGCGACGCGTTATCCGATTAGGCGGCGTGAAGCGTCGTCGCCATCCCTCGCTCCCTCGCCCATCCACGATGCGTAAGCACCACTCGCCCAGTCGATTCAGGTCTCGCTTACGCATCCACGATGCGTAAGCACCACTTATACAGTCAATTCGGGTCTCCCTTACGCATCTATGATGCCCAACAAGCAGGCAAGGGTCGGCAAAGCCCCGAAACTTGGGCTGTGCCGACAATCTTAGGCATTATCCAGGTATGCCTGCGCCGACTGGACTAGTCCTTGTGCCAGCGCAGATGGCGCCTAGCAGGATTCCTTTTGTGTCGAAACTTGCGTACGATAGAATCAGAGTTCTGAATCACACTTCTGAATCAAGCATCCATAGAGATGAGGGGTTGCGGCAAAGCCTGGTGTGAGCTCCTGTCCCATCCGACGACACAAGTGAGGTGCGTCCCGTGATAGTGACTCATCACATGTGGTTCCCGTTTTATTTCCCCTTCACCATGTTTTTCGCACTTGTGACATATTTTTGGTTCATTGATCTGATCATTTACCTAGTGGTAGCCGGTGCCTTCTATTCAATGTTTCGCAAAGCCGGAACGCCAAACGCATGGCTTGCGTTCATTCCAATCGCTGGACTCTGGCCATTTCTCTGGACCATCAACCGAAGTGCGTGGAACGTGCTTTGGCTGCTGATTCCCGTAGTGAACTATGTTCTCATGCTCTACTGGCTGGGGCAACTGCTCAAAGCGTTTCGCCACAGTCCGTGGTTCGTACTGCTGATGTTGTTTCCGCCTTTGAACCTCATCTTTTTCGGCATCGCAATCTATATTGGCTATTCAAATTCTGTAAAGTATAACGGGAATGGCCCGTTCGGAAGCGGTCCGACGCAGTTTTTCTATTAGACAGCATTCCGTCAACGGGTTTCTGGCGCAGAGCTCGTGTGAACAGAGATTGTGTGCACAGAGCTCGTGTGAACAGATTTGCGCAAGACATTGCGTGCACAGAGTTCGTGTGAACAGGGATTGTACGCAAAGAGACATGCGCAAAAAGATTGTACGCAAAGAGATTTTTCCCAAAAAAATCGTGTGAACAGATGTGCCGTAGAACGGTTTGGTGTGCGACGTGTCACTGGTTAAAGTTTTCTATTAGAGGTGAACAATGAATAACCATGATGTCAAGGTAAGTGTCATCTTGCCCGTTCGGAATGGCGCAAAGTATATCCGCGACGCAATAGACAGCGTGCTGAACCAGACGCTCCATGAGTTTGAGCTCATCATTTTGGATGACGAATCGACCGACGCGACCGTGATGGTCGTTGAGGGCTACGATGATGCACGTATCCACCTTATTCGAATGCGCGAGGTGCGCAGTCAAGGCTCCGGGCAGCAACATGAGCAACATGAGCAACATGAGCAACATGAGCAACATGAGCAACATGAGCAACATGAGCAACAGGAGCAACATGATGAGTTTCGGCTGGCGCGCTTGCTGAACTACGGCATGACGCTGGGTATGGGAAAATACATCGCGCGGATGGACGCGGACGACGTTTGCAGACCGGATCGGTTGGAAAAGCAGGTTTCCTTTCTTGAACAGCATCCAGATGTGACATTCTGCGGGGTGTTTGGGTATGTCCTGGGGACAGATAGGGTGTGGACATGCCCCGTTGAACATGAAGACATCCGCGCCAGCCTGCTCTTTTATAACGTCATCCTGCACTCCGGCGTTCTTATCCGGCGTGAAGACTGGGTGCGTCACAAGTTTGCTTACCCACTGGAGTACCCCCACGCTGAGGATTACGGTCTGTGGGTGGAGATGATAGAGAAGGTTCGGTTTCATATCCTTCCCGATCCGCTCCTCTACTACCGCCTCCACGAGGGACAGGTGTCGAGCCATAACCGTCGCACGCAGTTTGCTGCTGGCACGCGCCTACAGGCCCAAATCCTGAAGCGGATGGGCGTAGACTTTACGGATGAGGAACTACAGGTGCATACTCAGTGCCGATCGCTAGTCGGGGATTGGCGCTTACGCAAATGGTGTGACAAAGTATTGACCCGAAACCTGGAGAACCCGGTGTATGACCAGGCGGCGCTTGAACGGATCGTAAAACCCCTTATGGCATCATCCGAATCCTGACGCCATAAGGGGCTGATAGCAGGTACGAGAACCTTAGCTTAGTGACGCTTATCTGCGGCGGAAGAAAGCCCGGATGACGCGCCATATGATGTACAAAATGAGGATATCAAAGAGGAATCCGATGATGGAGAAATGGTGATATCCGTACATACCGCCAAATCCGTAGTACCCCCC
Source organism: Alicyclobacillus curvatus (assembly GCA_017298655.1). Taxonomy (GTDB): domain Bacteria; phylum Bacillota; class Bacilli; order Alicyclobacillales; family Alicyclobacillaceae; genus Alicyclobacillus_B; species Alicyclobacillus_B curvatus. The sequence goes on along the minus strand of CP071184.1, from coordinate 3,314,578 downwards.
AAACGGATGAAAGAAACTTCCGAGCATATACCCTGCCCCAAACGAGAACAGATGTGATCCAAAGCCGCCATAGGGGCGTGTGTACGAATAGCCGCTGCCGTAGCTCGAATAGTGTCTCGTCGATGGTCTCGAGAAGCCATGGAAACCTTTCGCGTATTCCTGTGTCGCTTGGGTTCCTTGGGAATGCACGCCACTTGTTGATTGCACACCACTTGTTGATTGCACGTTGCTTGTTCCTTGCACGCCACTGGCTGGCAGCTGTTGTGTCGAAGTTGATCCGACGTCGCCGCTCGAAACCATCGATATTCCGGGTACGGTAGCCGCAGAGGCTACAACCGCTCCAGAGGTTTGCCATGGCGACATTACTGCTCCGCCAGAAGTCATCCCGCCTCCGGACATGAGCCCACCAGTCAAGATTGCTGTCATCATCGAGATGGACATGAGCCAGACGGCAAAACGCCTGTGCCTCATTGAAGTCATCCTCCTAAGAATGCTGCGTACCAAAGGTACCAAGTGCCGAAGTGCCAAACCGGCCGGAGTGCCAAAGATACCAGAGTGTCAAAGATACCAGAGGTACCAGAGTGCCAAACCAGCCAGAGAGCCAAAGATACCAGAGGTACCAGAGTGCCGAGGTTATTTTCTTCCCCCTCGGGCATTCTTACTCTATTCCATTGGTCTAGCGACTTCAAGGGTCTGCAGTCGGACCCTGCTTCCGCCTGAAGTCGGATTGTGGGAGAATTAGATGGCGAGTTGGATGGCGACGCATTAGATGGTGAGTTGGATAGAGGATTTGATGCTAAAGAGCTAGATGGAGGAATCCGTGGCTTAGATGCTGAGCCAGCTGAGCTAGATGAAGGTTCACAGGCGGATGCTGATATTTCTGCGATGAAAAATGCATAAAGGAAGTGACTCGCTTTGAAGGCTGTTCTCATGCATGAGTTTGGTGACTCGGATGTCCTATACATCGGTGAGACTGAGACGCCACAGGTTGGCGACGGAGAACTTCTGGTGCGTGTGCGCGCTACGGCCCTGAACCGGGCCGATTTGTTGCAACGGATGGGCTATTACCCACCTCCGAAAGGTGCATCAGAGATTATCGGCCTCGAGATGGCTGGCGAGATTGTTGATGTGGGTGGGGGAGTCACAGGTTATCGGGTCGGTGATAGGGTTTGCGCCTTGCTTCCTGGCGGTGGCTATGCACAGTATGCGGTCATTCCCGCCGATATGGCGATGCCACTTCCCGAGAACCTCAGTTTTGAGCAAGGGGCTGCCATCCCCGAGGTATTTCTGACGGCGTACCTAAACCTTGTTCAACTTGGCGGATTCCAAAGCGGGATGGATGTCCTCATTCACGCGGGCGCGAGTGGAGTGGGCACGGCCGCCATCCAACTCGTACGTGAACTCGGTGGACGATCCCTTGTCACAGCTGGCAGCCCAGACAAACTCGCGCGTTGCAGTGAGCTCGGTGCTGCGGCGGGATGGAACTACAAGAGCGGATCATTCGTGGCGTTCGTGGACGAACAGACAGAGGGACGCGGTGTCGACATCATCCTCGACTTTGTCGGCGCGCCTTATCTGGCGGACAACCTGAAATCATTGGCAATGGACGGCAGGGTCGTCATCATTGGTACAATGGGTGGAGCAAAAGCGAGCGAAGTCGACCTTGGAACCATCCTCGCGCGCCGGTTGCAGGTGATAGGAACGGCTTTACGATCGCGATCGGCAAAGCAAAAAGCGGCACTCACACGCGCCTTTTGGGATTTTGCCTTCCCGCGGTTCTCGGACGGACGACTGATGCCCGTCATCGACACTGTAATGGATTGGAACGACGTTAAAGCGGCTCACGACAGAATGGCTGCCAACCAGAATACAGGCAAAATCGTGCTTCGTGTGAGTGACTGATGGAATCAATCGTCCGTCACGCACATGTGGTACGAGTGACCTGACGAGGGTATGTTGTGTTTACGTCTGGTGAGGGTTGGACTGAGGACATCTACGGGGAGAGATCGATGAACACACGTACTTTGGTTGCTGTCGCTGTCACACTCGTGTTTTGGTCTTCAGCGTTTGCGGGGATTCGTGCGGGGCTTGAGGGAGGGTACACACCAGGGCACTTAGTGCTTCTGCGCTTCCTGTCGGCTTCGCTTGTCTTCATCATCTATGCGTTCTTTCGCCGAGTGCACTTGCCAAAGGGGAAGGATTGGATAAGGCTCGCATTACTCGGGTTTGCGGGCATTACGATTTATCACACGTCGCTCACTTTTGGTGAGCAGAGTGTTCCAGCCGGGACGGCAAGTCTTATCATCGCAGCTGCACCTGCGTTCACGTCCATCATCGCCATGTTTGCACTGCGTGAGCGATTGACCCCAGTCGGATGGTTTGGAACGCTGCTTGGCTTTGTGGGAGTAGGTGTGATTGCTATCGGATCGGGCGGAGCACCTGGTTTTACAAAGGGTGCGCTGCTGATTCTGCTCTCTGCGGTGATGACTGCACTCTTCTTTGTCTATCAAAAACCCCTGCACGGTAAATATAGCGCCATCGATCTGACCGCCTACTTCACCTGGTTTGGCACACTTCCCATGCTGGTCTTTCTTCCGGGAATGTGGCACGACGTGGCCCACGCAACGCTCGGTGCCACGCTGTCAGGGATATATATCGGGGTATTTCCGGCTGCTGTCGCGTACGTCGCGTGGGCCATTGCTTTGGCGGGTGCCCCGGCAGGAGTCGTATCGAGCACGCTCTACATTAACCCGGTGCTCGCTATCGGCATCGCCTGGGTCTGGCTTGGCGAGCTCCCGCACATCGTCTCTATTTTTGGAGGCATCATTGCGGTTATCGGCGTGACGATTGTGAATCTGTGGGGTACGAAAGGGCGAAGGAAGCGGGCGAAATCTGTGAGATCGACCATGCTTGCGGAAACGGCGGACGGACCCGTTGCGGACCCACTCAGGGTTGACTGATTTTGTGCTTACGAGCTGAGGATGCAGAAGGGAGCTCCCGGCAGCGGAAGGCCGGGTGAGCGGACGATGTCAGGGCGAGCGGAAGGCCGGGCAAGCGGGAAGCTGGGCCAATAGCGCTTCGAGACAGCGTTATTTGGGGACGGCCGCAGATAGACCCTCCAAAAATAACGCGTTGTGGAAGCGTTACGTTGTTCCGCTGGCCAAATAACGCGTTGTGGAAGCGCTATGCTGTGGACTTTAAGACGATAACGCGCTGTGAGCGCGTTATTTCCGCTCATACGGTTTCATGTAAGTTGAATAACGCGTTCCCAACTCGTTATCGCAACAGTCACGTGGCCGGGCGGAGGCGGGGCGGGAGATCAGGCGGAGGTCCAGCGGACGATGTCAGGGCTATGTGGACACGAGAGTTTGCGGGCGGTTAATAGAAATCGGAAAGGGCCCTCAGGGCCCTTTTTCATCATGTTTATAGTCCCAGAGTGGGAAGCACCAAGAGCGACACCATTACTACGAGAGCGACACCACCACTACGAGAGCGCTCAGCATCAGCGCTGACAGGGTAAAGAGGGTGTCTTTTCGGCCCCAGTTAACGGTTGAACCTGTTGTGCGAGGCATGCCAAAACGTATGAACCCTCGTGCCTCCATGGCAAACGACAAATCTTCGCCCAGTTGGAAGAGGGAAAACAGCAACGGCATCAGTAATGTGGGTGCTTCTCGCAAGCGAACTTGTCCGCTGCGGCCAATACGTTTCGCTCGTATCTGAGACACTTCAGCAAACTTTTTCGCCTCTGCACCGAGTATCGGGATGAATCGAAGAACGAGTGATGCTCCAAACGCAATGGCCTCGACAGGGATACGAAGTGGCTTCAGCCAACTCAGGGCCACTTCAAGTCCGCGTTTCATCTCAAGAGTGCTGGTCAAGTCTGTAAACCACACACCGAGCATAAGAATGAGCAAAATCCGGACGAGTGACAGCAAAGTGCGGACGCCATGTGGAATGGAATATCCAATTGGCCAGGTTAGCCCTGAGAAGACGACCGTAAACGCCATAAAGATGAGAAAAGGTCGGCTGACATGCCAAAAGCGGATAAAGGGCACGCGACAGGTAACAGCCAACAACAGGACTACAGCGCTAGAGGGTAGAATGCCTGCCATCGGAACTGTGACAATGACCACGGATAAGAGAGCATAGGTGAACCATTTTGCACGGGCATCCATCTCGATAACAAGCCGCCTAAAGTCTCTCTTCGCTGTCTTCGCTGTCTGAGCTGTCTGACCGCATTGAGCCACTTGAGCCACTTGAGCCACTTGAGCCACTTGAGCCACTTGAGGCACTTGAGGCACTTGAGGCACTTGAGGCACTTGAGGCACTTGAGGCACTTGAGGCACTTGAGGCACTTGAGGCACTTGAGGCACTTGAGGCTGAGCCTGAGCCTGAGCCTGAGCCTGAGCCTGAGCCTGAGCCTGAGCCGCGACCGCGACCACTTTGGCCCGCTCGAGATTACGGATTATCTGCTGGGCCGCCTCAGCTGGCGACAGGGCGCCGGGAGAAATATCCCACCCGCGCTGCCGGAGGTAAGCGGTGCACTGCGCGGATGCAGGCAAGCCCACATCAGAATCCGCCAGAATTGCCGGGTTCTCCATAGCTTCTGCGGCTTTTAGGTCGGCAGCAACGTTTCCGTTTTGCATGATGAGAAGGCGGTCGGCGAGGGGGAGCCAAACGTCGAGATCGTGCGTGGCAACAATCACTCCCTGACCGCCGTCGGCCATTTTCCGCATATCGCTCGAAAGACGCTGAGCTGCAGGCGCATCAAGCCCTGCCGTGGGCTCGTCAAGAAGCAACCACGCTGGCTGTGTGGCGAGCGCGGTTGCAATGCCGATCCGCCGCTGCTGCCCACCACTCAACGCCTTCGGGGCGACGTCAAGGAGCGCTATGGGCATGCCAACAGTCTCGAGCGCCTGCCCGATGCGCTGCTGCGCCACATCCTCGGGAAGTCTGCACGGGCGGAGCGAATACTCGAATTCCTTCTTCACCGAAGTCGCAAACAGTTGTTGTTCCGGAGATTGAAACACCATGGTCAGGTTTTGAATGGCTCGAATCTGGACGCGGTTGCCTTTCCAGAGAGGGGTTCCATCGATGACGATGTCGCCCTCTGTTGGCCGTTCGAGCCCAGAAATGCAGCGCAACAGGGTTGACTTCCCCGCACCTGTTTTGCCAACGACGAGTGTAAGTGAGCCTGCTGACAGAGAGAGGTTAACTCTTTGTATGGCGACGGCTGACACCAATTTTAGGTCAATGCTCATTCCTGCACCTCTTGGAGTCAAGTTCCTCATGCAGTTCCCCGGGAGTTATTGGCTGCCCGGTCAGGAACACACCTTGGTCGGCGAGCGCTTTTGCAACTTGAACTGCGTACGGGGATGGATAGCCGAGTCTCGTGCAGACACCGTAGAAGAACTCTCGCGGAGGGCCATAAAAGACGGTGCGCCCGTCTTGAAGCGCCAGCACCACGTCGGCATGTGTGAGTTCTTCACTCCACTGCGTGATCCAAACGACCGTGAGTCCGCACCGATGCAACCCGGTGACCGTATCGAGAAGTTGTTGGCGTGAGAGCGGATCGAGCATGGCAGTCGACTCGTCGAACACAATGCAGTCTGGACTCGTAACCAAGGCAGCCGCCACACAGAGCAGTTGCTTTTGTCCACCGGACAGGTGAAGGATGGGGGTATCAAGGGACACATCCAGTCCGACATCTCGAAGCGCCTGCCTCGCCTTGGCTGGCATTTCGCTTGGCGGAATGCAGACATTTTCCATGCCGAAACACAGGTCCTCATACACGGTTTCACCGACAATCTGGGCATCCGGGTTTTGCAGGACCATCCGAATTTGGGCTTGCGCTCGAACATCATGCTGGGGCTCGGAATCACGCTGAGAGTCGGCATGACGTTGAGTCGGCGAATCGCCCCGAGTTGGGGAACCATCCGGGCCTCGCGTTACGTCCCCTCCAGAAATTCTGCCTAGTCCTGACAGGACTCTGGCTAAGGTGGATTTTCCGCTGCCATTGTGACCGATGATGCCGAGCCATTGCCCCCGTGATACTTCGAGCGAAATGTCGTCGAGTGCGTGGATGAGGGAATCGGATCGGCGGCGGATCACGGCAACGTTTCTCAATGTGATGAGCGCGGACATTGTAAACCTCCAAAATCGCGTCGGCTTCTTTGCGTCGGAAGATGTCTGGTGTCTTCAGTGCAGGCATGATCGTGACCTCAGGCGATTGCAACCAACCAAGGAAGTTCAGCGAACACGGGATGAGAGTGTCCTGGGTCATTCTCATGAAAACAGTTGCATTTCAGGAATAGGTATGTGTAACATGACGAATGTCAACTTAATTATACTATCAAGTTAACAAATGAGGAGGATCGTCATGACGGTTCGCGGCGTTGTGTTTAGTGCCTTGTTTGCAGCACTTCTAGTCGTGCTGAGTTTTTTCAGTCTCCCGGTGGGACCAGTACCGATTGTACTCGATAATCTGGTGGTCTTGCTCGCGGGTGCCTTACTCGGGCCCTTATATGGATTTTTTAGTATGTTTCTGATTGTGGTCCTCATCGCGGTTGGCGTTCCCCTGCTTGGCGGTCACGGGGGTCTTGGACTCATTCTTGGGCCGAGCGGCGGCTATGTTGTCGCCTGGCCGTTCGCCGCTCTTCTTGTTGGCCTGTTGGTGCCCCGTATCAAGGGTCGCGGCGCTCTTGTCTATCTGAAGGGTTTTATCTGGACGGAGATCTTCGGGGTGCTGTTCGTTGACGCCGTCGGCGCTCCCTGGCTGATGCATGTGTTGCATTTCTCGCTTGCCAAGACGCTCGCCCAAGGTTTCTACATCTTTCTGCCGGGTGACACCATCAAGGCCATTATTGCTACAGGGATATGGATGGCTGTTCGGAACACATATCCCGTGGCACGCCTTGTCGGACGCAGCGGTGACGATATTGTGGAGGCCGCACCGCGTACGTAATGCATCCACTGTGCCGTGTAGTGCATAATCTGCCAACTCGAAGGTAATACTCCACTTGCGAAAGAATGCTCAGCGCGGCTTGTGCCGTAGCCTCGGCATGCATCTCGCGTGTATGTTCATAACATCACGTCGCATGTACGGCTATGAGCAGTAAGGGAGGAACCGACGATGACGAAAATTGCCGTAGAACGCGGGCTCGATCCCGTTAAATCCTACCTCGAACAACAGGGCTTCCAGGTGATCGACATGGAGAATGAGGCGTCATCTGCAAAGGACGCGAGTGTCATCTGCGTCACAGGTGCAGACAAAAACTTGATGGGCATGCAGGACGTCGTTGTGGGTGCTCCGGTCGTCTCCTGCGAAGGGCTCTCCCCGGAACAAGTACTGGAACGGGTCAGGGAGTACGTTCACTAGAGGTCCCATCATACGTTCACTACAGGCTCCGCACGACGCAGTTACACGAAAATTGCGGTCAAGACGAGTACGGTCAAAACGAGTACGGTCAGACGAGTGTGGTCAAAACGAGTATGGTCAAGACGAGTATGGTCAAGACGAGTATGGTCAAGACGAGTGTGGTCAAAACGAGTGTGGTCAAGACGAGTGTGGTCAAGACGAGTGTGGTCAAGACGAGTACGGAAGTGGCATGCGCCTGCGCATGCCACTTTTCCGTTGAACCTTACACCCCAAGCTGGCGGTCTTCCCATGTACCCGTCGCCCGACATTACAGACTTGAGCCTTACGGTGGTCACGGACCGGGCACTTTAGTCTACTCTTGGACGGAGTCCACTGATGGCGTCGTGTCGCAGGATGGCATGGCAGCCCTTCGCTCCATTGACAATCTGGGTGATGCGCAAATCGACGACCAGGCTTGCTAGTCCCAGCGCCTCCTTGCGTGTGTATCCGTACAGTTCTTCCATCAAATCGAGCATTTGGCTCAGCGCAATCATCGAAGCTTCGTTGAGGTCTTCGTGGAACCCAAACGTGATCCAACCCGCAGCGGTTTTTGCTCGGGGCATCGACAAGTGGAGATCGGATCGGACCGTCAGCGTGAGGTCGACTAAATCCATCGGGCACTCAATGGCGGTCACCGACACCTCTCCGTCTCCCTGAACGCCGTGTCCGTCGCCGGTGGAGAAGAGACCGCCCTCCACCGCAATGGGCAAATAGAGTGTGCTGCCAGCGGTAAGTTCCTTGCAGTCGATGTTGCCTCCGCAAAAGCGCGGTGGCGCAGTCGGCTGCATTCCATCGACATCAGCAGGCATTCCCATGACGCCCATGAATGGTCGAAGGGCGATTTGATGACCGAGCGGATGAGTTGCCGTCATACGCTCGTTGTCGATAGCCCAGTTTAACGTCAGTCCCTCATCATCTGCCAAGCCAAGCCACTTGTTGACGGGGTGGCCGAATCCGCCTGCAGATGTCCAACCCCATGCGCCTGGAACGAGGTTGTTGATTTGCACCTCCAGCACCATTCCCGGCTTCGCCCCTCGGACGGCGACTGGCCCACACAGGGCGTGGCCCTGCTGTCTCGGTTCAAACTGCCGCCTTGTTCCCTCTTCGGAAAACGGCTCAAGCCCCCAGCCGGCGTCAAGAGTTTTAAATCGGACGGTGTCCCCGGAGTCAATGGTCATGACTGCAGCCCTGTCTTTCGAAAATGGTCCATGAAGGGTATCTTCACTTGGTTCAATATAATGGATGGTCATTCGCGTCCTCCCCCAGAGGTACCAGTTTGTCTTATTCTATACCCAGACTTGGCACCGATGCTTGGCGCGCCGAAAATAAGGTGTGGCAGGTGTGGCAGGTGTGACGCGGCAGCCTACAGGCAACATCCACAACGGGAGCCTATCAACGAGGTGACGCATACCTTTTCAGATGGCAGACACGGGCGTACAATGGTGAATGCTGGGAGGGATTCGTCAAATGTCGCTGGCTGTGCCGTTTTGGAATTATTTCTGGCATATCGTTGGCCTGATTTTCATTCTCGTCATCTGTTTGCCGACCAACTACTGGCGACGGATCAACAAGTGGTTTGCTATCCACCGCGAGCTTGTCCCAAGCGGAGTGACGGATATGAGTTATGGTGGACTGGACATTCCTGAGCCAGTCGCTGAAGAACTTGTAGGGGCCTATAACGATGGCAATTTTCTCTACCGCAAACCAGTGCACACCCCGCCACCACAAGCTATACCTTTGGTCTGGCGCTATCCTGGGCGTCAAGAATCCTACACCATCTATCTCAGCAGTCCTTATGTTGATGTGGTCAAGACAAAGGGCCGTAAGACGACAGTCTTTACACTCCAGTCCAACTTTTTGCACGATTGGCTGGCAAATCGAGGATAAGAGGATAAGAGACTAAGAGGATACTTTGAGGTTAACGCGCAGGTCGCCGATAGCGAGCTCAGAACGCGTTATTCACCCTACCCGAAACACGTGCAAGTGGAAATAACGCGCTCGTGGCGCGTTATTGACTGAAACTCATCGAAATAGCGCGTTCACACGTCGTTATTGATTCCAGGTGCGAACATAGCGCTTCCACAGCGCGCTATTTCTTGCTGGCACTCTAGATTCAATCGGAAATAACGCGCTCAGGGCGCGTTATTACAAATGACTAACCAAGACCACGGCCCGGGCCCGGGCCATGTCCAGTAGACTTACGCACCCCCGATGCCTAAGCAACGCTCCATGGTACGACAAAGCGGCAAAGCGACAAAGCGACAAAGCGACAAAGGCAGCGCATCAACCTAAGAACAAAGGAATCGAGGCAGCCCCAAATTCGGGACTACCTCGACATCTGAAAACGCGCCGTTCACTGATGGTGCATTCGCGTTAATTTACGCCGGGAATGTGCACGTTTGGCGGCAGAAAGTCCATGCCGTCAGGAGTGTTCAGGTATCCTGGTGCAGTGCCGGCGACTCTGGTATGTCCGTACTGCCACACAATCTGGTTCGTCTTTGGATCAATGATAACAACTCGGTCATTACTATCGTCGTTGACGATAAAATCACCATTTGGCAGTTGGAATGTAAGTGATGGATTGGAGAGCATGCCTGGACCGCTGGTCTTGTAATACTCCCACACGATTTTGCCTTGCGGTGTCACTTCTTCAATCTTGCCAGGCGATTCATAGTCCGCTGTCAGCAGGTTGCCGTTTTTCAGAAGCTGAGTGTCGGACGGGTAAGGAATGTTCGGGAAGTGCACAGTGTACAAAAGCTTGCCGTTTTTATCGAGCCTATCCGCATAGCTGCCATTGATTTCGGTAATCAATGTTCCACCATCCGGTAAAGGCGTATCGCCGTTTGGCGAAGCGTATGAATACGGCGGGTTATGGCGCCACAGACCATTTCCGTATTGTTTTACAATCTGGCCTTTTTGGTTGATAAACAGGATGCGCATGTTCTTAATGTCGGCGACTGTGACAATTCCGTTTGGCAGCATGTAGGCATCGTCAGGGGTGTTTAAATACCCCGGTTTGCTTCCTGGAACGCCCGCGTGTCCGTAATGCCAGATAATCTGTTTCGTGGCGATATCGATGACTGCAATCACCTGGTTATCTTCTTCATTAATGATGATGTGTTTGTAGTCCGGCGTGAAAAACGCATCATCTGCCCCAAGTGAGGAACTTCCCTTTGGACCTTTGCCATTCCCAATTGTCATCGACCAGACGATCTTCTTTTGCGGCGTCACAATCAGCAGACGGCTGTTGCCGCGGTCGGCGATGAGCAGATCGCCAGGGAGTGGTCCACTAGGCACTGTGCTTGCATTCGAGCTGCTTGCCGTACTACTTCCTGCATTGGTTCCATGACTTGCAGTGTTACTGGTAGAACCTGTTTTGCTCGGAGAAGAAGTAGAGTTGGTTTTGTTGGTGGTGGATCCGCTTGCAGTGGAGTTCGATCCGCTCGAACCGGTTCCCCCGTTATTGGTACCACTTTGACTGGACGCAGGATTTGTGGAATTAGACGTTGTGGAGTTGGGCGGTGGAGTAGTGGATTGTGTACCGTTTGGTGCGCAAGCAACCAACGTTGTCGACATGAACAACGCAAGCACACCAACCTGAATAGATTTTCTCAAAATGATTTCACCTCTTGTACGGGCTCCTGTGCAACAGTGTATCATGCAGGTATCTAGTTCAACATTAAAAAACATACAGAATCCGACTATTACCAGAAAAAATTCAAGGGAAAACGATAGAATCGTGTAGAAAGTTGATGACATTTGCGGACTATGGCAGGTTATTGCGGCAGCAGGCAGCAGGCAGCAGGCAGCAGGCAGCAGGCAGCAGGCAGCAGGCAGCAGGCAGCAGGCAGCAGGCAGCAGCTAGGGGCATGAATTGTTTTTAGGGAGTGGAAGCTAACGTGATGAAAAGTATGCGCGTCATAACGCCTTTGATGACGGGATTGACGCTGACGGGATTACTCGTAACCGGATGTGGAACCACACTGGCAGGACACGGCGCCGCGGGCACCGGAACGGGGAGTGGCTCAAACGCTGCCGGATTGACAGGGAGCAGCGGGTCGAACCCCGCAGGGAGTACGGCATCTACGGGCAATACCACGAGTTCCGGTGGCCAAGGCGCGGGTGGCGGAAGCGGCCAAGCGTCGAGCAGTCAAGGTGCGACGGGACAGGGTTCGACGGGACAAGGTTCGAATGGCAACGGGGCGGGGAACGCTGGCGCGGGTAGTGCTGGCGGATCGGCAAACGGATTCTCGACGGGGGACTTTGCAGGTTGGCCTAAAGCAGGATCGTGGATGCAGGTTCACGTTAAGACCGTCGGGCAACTTCCACAAGGTATTCTCGGCAATGCGCTGGCGATGGGGCCGAACGGTACGCCTATCTCCGTCGGAGGGTACACGGGCCAAGTGTCGATTACGAACATCTACAGTTTGCTGCCGAGTGTATCGAACGTCGCGAACTTACCTGTTCGCACCCATGATGCCGCAGCAGGCTTTGTCGGCAACACACTCTACGTCTATGGCGGCGGACAAGCAACGTCTTACAACACGGTTGTGGCGGTCGAGAACGGATCGGCAAGGACTGTCGCCACACTTAGTAGTCCGCTGTCAGATGCGGTCAGCGTGCCGCTTACGGTTGATGGGCAACGGGGACTGGCGTTGGTCGGGGGCTACGATGGATCGGTGTTCCGGACAGACGTCGCATTCATGACCACAGCAGCCAACTCCTCGTCGGGGACTGGCGCGAGTGCTTCGGGTGGCCGCGTGTGGAAACAACTGTTCAATCTAGAGGCACCCGTTCGTTACGCTGCTGTTGCATCGACAGGCAACGTCTTGTACATTGCTGGCGGACTGAAACAGCAGGGCCTCTGCAGCAATGTATATGAGTGGTCAGCAAGCACAAAGCAACTTCATACCATCGCGCTCCCGGCTGGCTTCCAGAAGGCCGCGCTATATGTGGCAGGCCCCTATCTAATTTTGATTGGTGGGGAACCGGCGAGCGGTGTACCGATGAGTCGCATTCTTGAGATAGACACGCGAACTGGGGCATCCAAAGTCGTCGGGAACTTCCCTACGCCTATCGCGGATATGGGATATACTCAAACTGCGAGCACAGGTTACCTCGCAGGCGGAGTGACCACGGCCAGTGATGGAAGCACGTCGAGATCGGTGTACGAAATCACCTGGCAAAAGTGATGGCAGGTGCGTGAGTCGCCGCAGCACGGCAGCGACCGTTGTCGTGAGGCGGCGGGCTTAGTAGCTACCATTACATCACTGCAGCACAGCGGTACTGTAGTGTCGCGACGTTGCAGAAGGCGAAGGAGGTTCTCTTTATGCAACAGGCTATTGTTCTCGAACATCGTGGGATGACGCTCAGAGGGATGCTTCATTCCCCGGAACGACAGAGTGATGAGCACGTGCCGGCCGTCATTTTGTTCCACGGTTTTACGGGTAATAAACTTGAACCCCACCGACTGTTCCTGAAAATTTCACGCGCGTTGGAAGCAGCAGGTTTGGCTTGTTTCCGATTTGATTTTCTGGGGTCCGGTGAAAGCGACGGAGAGTTCCACGAGATGACGCTGTCCGGGGAAGTGTCAGATGCGAACGCCATCCTCGATATGGTCAAAAATTACCCCGGGGTTGACAAGAATCGAGTCAATCTGCTCGGACTGAGCATGGGTGGTCTGGTCGCGAGTCTGGTAGCAGGCAGTCGCCCAAGCGATGTTCACCGATTGGTTCTGATGGCGCCGGCTGCTACGATGTATCGGATCGCCGATGAGTTAGAGCGGAAACAAGCAGCGGGGGAAATTGACACGGTCGCCATTGGCGGGAGTGATGGGCACGGCGCGAGTGAAGGCCATGAAGGCCATGAAGGCCATGATGGCAATGGGAGCAATGACTTGGCATACGACCACAGCGGCAACCTCGTTGGGCAGGCGTTCGTCGATGAACTGCGCGACCTGGATGCATACGCTGTCGCCAAGGGGTATGACGGGCCCGTGCTGCTGATTCACGGTACCAGGGATGAGGCTGTCCCATATCAGGTTTCGCACGAATACCAGGAAAAGTGTTATGGCGATAAGGCGACGCTCCGAATTATTGAAGGGGCCGATCACACCTTCAACCGCTACACATGGGAATCAGAGGTCATCCACGCTATCCGAGAGTTTCTGGGCTAATGGGCTAAGTTGATGGACATCGAGCAAAGTCACGTAATCCACTACGACAGGGAGTGAGCCCCTATGTTGCCACTCGAAGAAGAGATCTTTGTCATCGGTGCCGGGGCCATGGCTGAAGCGTTCGTAAAAGGCCTGACGAGCCGAAAGGCTATCCACGCGCAGCGTCTGATGATTGTCAACCGCAGCCGATCCGACAGGATCGACAACCTCTGCCAGACTTACGGCGTGCAGGCGGCAACTTGGGAGCAGGTCGAGGGCGCCAGGCTCGTCGTCGTGGCCGTAAAGCCCGCGAATGTCGGAGAGGTGCTCGAGCAGATACGGCCGATGTTGCATGGTCAGCCTGTGCTGTCGTTTGCAGCCGGTGTGTCCATCGACTGGATGAGCAGCGTCATTCAGGGAGCGAGCCCGGTCATCAGGACCATGCCGAACATCCCAGTCGCGGTGCTCGAAGGTGCGACGGCTGTCTCGTTTGGCCCCGGCACATCGTGGACAGACAAGGAACTCGTGCGCTACCTGCTCGGGCAACTCGGCGAGGTCGTCGAAATTCCGGAGTCGCTGATGAACTCCGCAACCGCCTTTTCCGGCAGCGGCCCAGGCTTCGTATGCTACTTTCTCGAGGCGATGGAAGACGCTGCGGTAAGGTTGGGGTTTGAACCGGAGATAGCGCGGGAGCTGTTGCTGCAAACCGTCGTCGGAACCGCGCGTACGTTGCGGGAATGGGGCCTAAGTCCGCATGAACTCCGTCGCCGCGTGACCTCGCCAGGCGGTACCACGCATGCTGGCGTCACAGTGATGGAGGAATCGCACTTGCGAGGAATCGTCGATAAGGCGTTGGGGGCGGCGGCGGATCGATCCGCTGAAATGGGCGACTCCTACAAGTGAGCCGCCCTAGGGGGCCGCGTGGCAGGGGGCCTGCGAGCGGGAGGGCGAGGGAGACGGCTCGACGGGGCGGGTGTCGGGGACAGCGTGTGGCCGTTGCGGCGATGCTGCGTGAACCGGGAGAAGCGGGTGTGGGCGCGAGGGTTCGCGGACTGCTGGTGACCTGCGAGCTGGTGAGGCAGCTCGACGTGGCGGGTACGAGGGTCCGCGGTGCCGAGTCACGCATCAGACCGGATCCGCTGAGCTCATCTTCGTCGAGCTTCTGGTCGCGGGACTCCCGTTCGTAACCCCCGTTCGTGACTCCCCATCGTAACTCCCTATCGTAACTCCCTCTGTAGCCTCCGTTCGTGACCTCCCCTTTGTGACGCCCATCGTAACCCCCTTCGTACCCCGCTTGTGGTTGACACGTTCACTAATAACGCGTTCGCAACTCGCTATTGAATGGGTCTTGACGGATAACGCGTTCACAGCTCGTTATTCAGCCTGAGATGGGTTGAGTAGAAGGAGATAACGAGCTCGCAGCGCGTTATTCTATAGAGAGGCTTGAAATAGTGATTTGAGAGGGCGCTATGTCCATCGATGCGGAGTTAACGCTTTGAAAACGCGTTATTTTTTGATGCCTTGGCAACCAGGATGTCCAATAGCGCGTTTTCGACGCGTTATCGCACTCCCTTACGCACCGTGGGTGCGTAAGCAACGCCCGTTCTGCCGATTTTGGCACTCTCTTACGCACCTACGGTACGTAAGCGCGGCCCAGGCAGGCGATTTCACACTCCCTTACGCACCCACGGTGCGTAAGCGCGGCCCAGGCAGGCGATTTCACACTCCCTTACGCACCCACGGTGCGTAAGCGCGGCCCAGGCAGGCGAATTCGCACTCCCTTACGCACCCACGGTACGTAAGCAACGCCCGTTCTGCCGATTTTGGCACTCTCTTACGCACCCACGGTGCGTAAGCACGGCTCAGGCAGGCGAATTCGCACTCCCTTACGCACCCGCGGTGCGTAAGCACGGCTCAGGCAGGCGATTTCACGCTCTCTTACGCACCGTGGGTGCGTAAGCGCGGCTTAATCGGCGTGCCTCAACCCGCCGTCCTCCGCCCGGGCGCCACAGCCCGCCGCCACGCCGACAGCGCCCGCCTCCACGCCTCAAGCCGGCATCCGGCGGGGGAGTGCCGCCCGGCTATGCTCGCCGCTGACACTGTCCGCCCGAGATTTCCCATCCCATCCCATCCCATGCCATCCGCTACCGCCTGTCCTCGCTATGCTGTGTATTCCCCGCGAGCAGATTCAATATGTGCGGAAACATCGGCAGAACGACTTCGAGGCATTCCGCCACCGCTTTTGGGCTGCCCGGTAAGGTGACAATCAGCGTCTGGTTCCGAATTCCTACGACCTGCCTTGACAGCATCGCAAACGGTGTTTTCTTCAGAGACTCCTGGCGCATCGCTTCGGCCATTCCCGGCAACGTCTTTTCGATAACCTCCATCGCTGCCTCCGGTGTTACGTCCCTTCGCGCCACACCTGTGCCGCCTGTTGTTACAACTCCTGCTATTACTGGGTCATCCGCCCACATGCGGAGCATGTCCACGATCTCGTTTTGCTCATCCTGCACCACATTTCGTGCGGCAATTGCAAATCCCGCTCCTTCGAGCATCTCGACAATCTTGTCTCCGCTTGTGTCTGGCTTAAGGTTTCGGCTCACCGAATCACTGACTGTAAGGACTGCGAAACTTGACGTCATCCGATATCCTCCCTAAATTGGCTTCGAGCTGGCACAACATGGCTCGGCCAACTTCCTTAAATAATCTTCGAGTTTACGCTTTAAACTGACCCTGTGCATCGATATGAAATAGACATTAGGTTACAGGCTCAAACTTAACACGGTATGCGGAGCAAGTATTGTACCCGCCAAACTTGTCTTGCCAAACCATCATTCGCTACCATGGACATAGAGGTCTGCCCATTGCTGCGACTGTGGCAAAGTCCCAGCAGCTGCTGTGAGTGCAGTAAGCTCGGTAGTCGCTGTTAGCAAAGTCCCAGCAGCTGCTGTGAGTGCAGTAAGACTCGGTAGTTGCTGTGAGCAAAGCCCAGTACTTGCTATGAGTGTAGCAAAACTCAGCAAAAGTTCGCGAATTGAAAGGAGACTCGACGATGCCGCTGAACACAGGATTTATCCGTTACGGACAGGACGAAGAGTACATAGGTTACGTGGCTCGACCGGAAAAGGTAAATAAGGCACTGCCTGCGGTCATTGTGTTTCAGGAAATTTGGGGTGTCGACGACCACATTCAGGACGTAACCCGCCGCTTTGGCGAAGCTGGTTATGTAGCGTTTGCGCCGGATTTGTACGCCCGAAACGGAGAACGAGTGCAGGGGTTGGGTGCAGAACGGATCATAGCGGTGAAAAACTTTCTTGAGAACATGCCGCCGACAGCCTGGCACGATGCGGCAGAACGGGATAAGGCACTCGCTGAACTCCCAGGGAATCAGGGGCAACTGGTCGGGGAGACTTTCTCTCGTCTGTTCGGTGGACTCGACATGGACAACTATACCCATCAGCTGCTCGCGACAACACAGTTCCTCAGCCAGGAATTTGAAGCGTCCAAGGGACAGAAAATTGGCTCTGTTGGATTTTGCATGGGCGGCGCGCTGTCAGCACATCTCGCGGGCCATTATCAAGCACTCGCAGGCGCCGTTATGTTTTACGGGCGCGCACCAAAGCCTGAAGTTCTGGAGAAGATTGCCTGCCCGGTGCGCGGTTTCTTTGGCGATCTCGATGTACAACTCACATCTACCATCCCCGCGTTTGCGGAGGCGATGAAGGCGGCAGGGAAAGATTTCGAGTACACGGTTTATGAAGGGGCGCATCACGCGTTCTTTAATGATACTCGGCGTTCGTACAATGTAGATGCGAGCCGTGACGCCTTCACCAAAACCCTCGATTTCTTCAACATCCGCCTAAAGTAACGAGAAGTAAAAAAGGTCATCGTTTCTCTTAAAGGTTGTCAGCAGCACATCCCGTGGTCGGTCACCTCCACATGTTGCTGACAACCCACCTTTTCCCACTGGATTCTGTCACATCCCCGTGGCGATCAGAGTCTATTTTGGTGTACAATTTTGGAAGTCACGTCGAGTTTTTTCTACCAACCCTACCATATTCCCCAGAAGGACTAATTTATCTGCTTCCACCGACATGAATTTCAAACAAGAGGATACTGGAGATGAATGACGATATGCCACAGAGCCGGCGCCACATGTCGCAAAGCCACTCGAACATGCCGCAGAGCAAGGGAAACGTGCCACAAAGCCAGCCGAACACGACACCTAGCCGGCCCAACGGTCAACAAAACCAGGCGAACATGACATCAAACCGGCCGAACAGTCAACAAACCCAGGCGAACATGATACCAAACCGGCCCAATAGTCAACAAAGCGAGTCCAAGCGAAATCAGATGTGGGTGCGCATTGCCCTGACCACCGCACTGGCATCGAGCGTTGTGGCAGCTGGCACATTTGGCTTTCTACCCATTCTAGGGAGAACTGTGGCAATCGCCGCAACAGGGACCAACACAGCAGGTTCGAACACAACGACAGCGAACGCAGCAGGTTCGAACACAGCGACAGCCAGCACAGCCGCGTCCAGTACAGCAGCCTCGAGCACAACGACGCCGAGCACATCAAGCTCGAACACAGCAGCATCGACCGCCACAGCTGTGAACCCTCCATCTGTGAATGCTGTTACTGTGAATGCCGCTACTGTGAGTACGGCGACGGCCATTACCAATTACCGCAGCGGGCCCCTAAATGTGAATCGACAGCTCTGGCACAACGTGCCCTACTTCGTCTCGCAAAATACGACGTTCTTCGGAATCTGGTATTTGCAACAAATGCTGAAGGATCAAGGAATCGACTCGAAGTGGACGGGTCACTCGCTGTTGTTGCAAAATATACCGACTGTGAGCGCGAGTAGCGCTGTATCTGTGAATGGACAGACTTTGCCGGTAAGTGGCACCGTGTCGTTGGGCGGAACTACATACGTTGATGCAGGTTCGGTGTTTCACGCACTTGGCGGCCAGTCCACTTATGACGCGGCCCACAATACGCTTTCAGTGTCCTATGTGCCGGCACAGGGTCTCAGTACAAAAGATCTCGGTACGCAGGGTTCCAGTACGCAGGGTTCCAGTGCACAGGGCCCCGGTTCTCAACAGGCTAAGGGCGTTGCATCCACAACTTCCGTCACCAATCAGGTGGTTCAACAGCCAACGATTACAGGGGGCGGACTGACATCGACGTCAACGTCTGTCGTCTCAGTGGAGAAAACCCTGCATCAAGGTACGGCTGCTGTATTTATTGGCAGTTCCATGTGGAACCAAGTGCCGGTTGTAGCCTACAACAGGACAACCTTCTTTGGGGTTTGGTATCTGCAACAAATTCTGCGACAGTATGGCATTACGGCCAACTGGGATGGCCAGTCGTTATCCATCTCAAACATGCCGAAACTTGTTTCGAACACACAGGTCCAGCTGGGAAAAATGAATCTATCGACTTCGGTCATTCAGTATAACGGCCACACGCTCATTCCTGTCACGCTTCTGCAAAGCCTTGGCGTCTCGGTATCCGGAGACAGCAGTAAGGTCAACCTGAGTACTGGATCGCAGACACTAGCCGTTCACGGCTTACTTGAATCGACAACAAATCAGGCCCTGTCAGGTCTTGTTGCCATTCAGGATGCGAATGGGACTGTTCAACTTTTGACGGCAGGCAGCGACGGAGGTTTTTCCGGGCAGACTGGTTCTACGGGAAGTGCGCTTATCGGTGTGCGGACAGCGAGTCAGGGTTGGATTGGACAAGCTATCCCCATCAGCTCATCGAACGCTGACAGCCTCAAGGCCGTTGCAGACCAAGCCATGGTGACGATTCACGGTAAGGTCCAATTTGCGCCGGGGAAAAGCTATTCTGTCGTGCAGATCTCGGTTCGCAACACCATCACACATGCCCACTATTACGCGACCGTGCAGTCAAACGGGACGTTCAGCATGTCTGTGCCCGTCGGGGCTTATGAAGCCTTTGCCTTGGTCACCCAGTCTGATGCCGTCTTTATCTTGCAGCCTTTCCTGGCGTCGCCGAGTAACACGAACGTAACCGTTCAAGCCCCGGCTCTGCCAACGACGAAGCAAGTCACGTCGGCGCACGCCATTGTTGAGACATCAGACAGCAACGTCACACCGGAACAATTGCAATCTGTCGATAATATCTTCGAGCATGTGTATCAGGAGACAGTTTCGAGTGAGGGAATTGTTCCGAGTCAGAAAATGGACATCCACCTCTACGGAACTTCGAAATCGTATCAACAGCACTATCTCGATGAAGGGTATTCGCAGACTGAGTCGCAGCAGATAGCAGAGCTGTCCGTGGCATCAGAGGAAGGCCAGCATACCATCAACGTCCTGATGCCGACATTTTCAACGACAGACGGATTGAACATCTTGGCTCATGAATTCACCCATGCCCTAACAGCGGTCGTGAGTCGCACCATCCCAAGTTGGGCAAACGAAGGGGGAGCTTGGACGCAGGGCGTAAATGCAGAAGTAGATCACAGCCCGTCCTCGATGCTCAAACAAGGCATACAGTGGAATGAGTGGGTGGATATTGTAGCGCATCAGCAGAGTAACACCCTCATTCCACTCGGCGGAGCAAGCACGCTTTCCGGGAATTACAACATCGAGGCCCAGGATTACTTCGCTGTGACACAGTTGGTGGATAAGTTCGGTTGGTCGAAGTTTATGAAATATGTTCGGAGTATCGATCACGATGCCAACGCCTTCGCAGACACCTTCGGCGAGTCGTTTTCCACGTTCTCGCAGCAGGTGACGGGGGTGCTGGCAAAGGATGCAGCGAGATCGGCCGGAACATTCACCGTGAAACTGCGGACGTTGCCAAATGGACCGCACTCCATCTATTTCATCAACGCATCCGGGCAGACGTTCCTCGTCGATGGGCTGGAAGGTGACCAGACGTACACATTCTCCTGTAATGCCGATGGCACAGTTACGGCGCCTGTCGGCCTCACGGTGACGTCTGTGAGCGATATCCCCGTGGCCGTGCAGGGGGATTGGTTCCTCGGCAGCGGCGGCACATCGAGCCAAAATCGACAGGAATTTGATATTGCGAATCAATTTGGCTTACCTTTTGTTGACCAGGTTATCCTTTATAGCAAGGATGGCAATGTTGAACACGTGTACCCAGCGACTGCGATTCCCAATGGAATCCAGTTGGTTTCCATCACCGCTGGGTGATAGGAGGTGGCGTCAAAGTGAATCTGAAGACGGACAATGCCAGCGCCAAGGGTGCTGAAGCAGGGAGTACCACCGAGACAACTGCAGCATATGAGGCGTGGGTGCAGCAGCCGCAGCTACCAGCGGATCTGAAACAGGAACTCGAATCCATTGCGGGTGATGAAGCGGCCATTCAGGACCGGTTTTACCGCGATCTGGAGTTTGGCACCGGCGGCCTACGCGGGGTTCTCGGCGCTGGCACGAATCGGATGAACATCTTTACCGTTCGCCGGGCCACGGCTGGGTTTGGCGAGTATCTTTTAGAGCGTTCAAAGACCGATGGGACGACGCAGCCGTCGTGCGTCGTGGGGTATGATCCGCGTCGAATGTCCCGCGAGTTTGCCACAGAAGTTGGGCGTGTGCTTGCCGCAAAGGGCATTGCTGCCTATGTGTTTGAGCATCTCTGTCCGACTCCTGAGGTGTCGTTTGCGGTTCGCCATCTGCAAGCACAGGGTGGCGTGATGATTACGGCCAGTCACAATCCGCCGGAATACAACGGGTACAAGGTCTATGACAAACATGGATGCCAGGTGCTCCCGGACGACGCTGGGATTATCACCGACCGCATTGAGGCCATTTCCGACTTGTTCTCAGTCCCTGCGATGCCGCTTGATGAGGCCGTGCAAAAGGGTCTCTTCCATTGGACCGGCCAAGAGGTCGACGCTGTCTACGAAAATACGGTGGCTTCACAAATTCCGGTGGCCAGTGTGAGCCAAGCAGCCCGGGATGACCTGCATATCGTCTACACGCCCCTGCACGGGACGGGAAACCTCCCTGTGCGCGCAGTTCTCAAGTTGACAGGCTACGAACACGTCACAGTGGTGCCAGAGCAGGAGAAGCCAGACGGCGAGTTTTCCACGGTGAAGAGTCCGAACCCTGAGGAGGCGGCAGCCCTTGCGATGGCGGTCCATCTCGCCGAGAAGGCGGAAGCAGACATTGCCATGGGTACCGATCCCGATGCAGACAGAGTTGGCGTCGCCGTTCGCACCAAAAGCGGTGAAAAAGGCGGCGAATATCAACTGCTCTCTGGCAACCAGGTAGGGGGGCTGTTGGTCGACTTTGTGCTGCATCGGCGAAAAGAGGAAGGCACACTGCCTGACGACGGCATCGTGCTGAAGACCATCGTCACGTCGGAACTCGGTGCCGCATCGGCTCGTCAGTTGGGCGTAGGCGTAGAAGATACGCTAACCGGATTCAAGTATATTGGTGACCGCATCGAGCATTACGAGGAAACGGGCAAAGGCAGCTTTTTGTTTGGCTATGAAGAAAGCTACGGATATTTGGCAAAGGGCTTTGTCCGGGACAAGGACGCCGTTCAGATATGCCTCTTGATTGCTGAAATGGCGGCCTTCTATAAGAGCAAGGGCTTGACGTTAGTGGATGCCCTCGAGGAACTTTTCGAGCGCGTCGGCTTCTTTGAGGAGAAGCTCATCAGTGAGACGCTGCCTGGGGCAGAGGGGCATCGCAAGATCACTGACTTGATAGAGGGCCTTCGCGAGCACGGACTTTCCATTGACGGCATGACCCTCGCTTACGTCGAAGACTATGAGACGCGTGAGCGAACGAGGTATGCGGGAGCCGGCGTCGGTGCTGCGGGTGCGGGTGCGGGTGCAGGTGCAGGTGCAGGTGCAGGTGCAGGTGCAGGTGCAGGTGCAGGTGCAGGTGCAGGTGCAGGTGCAGGTGCGGCGGATGCGGCGGATGCGGCGAACGGAGATACGGTGGGTGAAGAGGATGCAACGGGTGCGGGTGCAGCAGGTGGTGCGAACGCAGTTGCGGACCGGAAGGCTGCTTCCACGGAACCGCTCACTTTGCCAAAGTCGGACGTGCTGAAGTATGTGTTTACGAACGGATCGTGGCTGGCCGTCAGACCTTCCGGAACCGAGCCGAAAATCAAATTTTATGTTGGCGCGAAAGGCGAGTCGAGGGACGCCTGCACAGCCTCGGTTGAGAAGCTTCAGGCTGCGGTCAAAGAAATCCTGGCCAAGGCGAAGTAGAAGCCAGGCTAATGGCACCAGGGCCCGGCACGGCGGATGATTCCCTTGTGATGGATGGTCGCGCAACACGGGGCCTAGCCATCGACTGCGACCAATATCGGCCCCTTTGGCTTTGGCTCCGTTGAGAGTTGGGCCGCTGATAGCGAGTCGGGAACGCGTTATTAACTGAAACTCATCAAAATAACGCGTTCACAAGTTGCTATTGACTCAAAGTGCCAACATAGCGCTTCCACAGCGCGCTATTTTTTGCCGGCACTATCGATTCAAGCGGAAATAACGCGCTCGTGGCGCGTTATCACAAATTACTGAGCAAAACCAAGGCCATGTCTACGAACGCTTACGCACCCACAGTGCGTAAGCACCCTACAAGTTAATCGACAGTCTCTTGCGGATCGCTATTGGGTGATTGTCCACTCAAAAACGATGCGGGCCACCTCGTTTCAACTGGCGATTCAGACTCTAAGGAACAAAGGTATACTTGGATGTGGAAGGCCTGGGGGTATGCGTGAATTTTTAGGACTCAGATGTATCGTTAAGGGGATAGGGCTCTGGGGTATATTGCATTCTGGAAGGTACAAACTTATCGCTGCCACCGTTGGGGTGTGTTATGCAGAGAACAAAGGTATCGTTGCAGTGTGCTGAATACCCCATAGGGTTTATGAATAAGTATATTTTCAGTATCGCTAAAATTTAAGATACCCTCCGGGGTTTATTGTCTAGAGATAAAGGTTATCCTTATTGAGCCAGCACTCTGCAGCCAGCCAGCGTTTGCAGTGGAGCGTTTGCAGTGGAGATACAGCAGTTGAAATGCGGTAGTGGAGAGTTTGCAGTTGAGATACAGTAGTGGAGCGTTAGCAGTTGAGATACAGCTGTGGAGATACAGTAGTGGAGGTTTGCAGTGGAGATAGGGCCGTCGCGCACTCGAGCCACCTGCCGGCAGTCGCCGATTTGCTTCCGCAGTCGCGCTAGTAGCCAGTCGCCTCTGTTCGTCTTGTTTCGACAAAATTTAAAGAAAAACGCCCCCGAGGGGGCGCTTCATTTGTGGGTTGTGTTTCTTACAGCTTAGTTACGTTGGCAGCCTGAGGACCACGTTGGCCTTCAACGATTTCAAACTCAACACGCTGTCCTTCTTCGAGGGTACGGAAACCGTCGCCAAGGATAGCTGTGTAGTGAACGAACACATCGTTGCCGCCTTCGACCTGGATAAAGCCGTAACCTTTTTCTGCGTTGAACCACTTTACTGTACCTTGTTGCACGAGAAATGCCTCCTACTTAAGTACCATGCTCAGGCCGTTGTACCTTGGTACTGCGCTGTTGCTGTACATCAATGTACTGCTTCCATGATCATCGTACTCACATGAATTTTACTTCGATCATAACTCTAACATGCTCAAATTGCAAAGTCAAGACAGGG
Source organism: Alicyclobacillus curvatus (assembly GCA_017298655.1). Taxonomy (GTDB): domain Bacteria; phylum Bacillota; class Bacilli; order Alicyclobacillales; family Alicyclobacillaceae; genus Alicyclobacillus_B; species Alicyclobacillus_B curvatus. The sequence continues at coordinate 3,290,363 of CP071184.1, read as the reverse complement.
ACTCATAATTTGGCGTTGTCAACAAATTATTAGATTAAAACCCTAATATTGTATCCGACATTGTATGTCAAGATAGCGGTGAAGGGCAGGCCATCCATTGAAAGCCGTGCAATGGCTTATCCTTCAATTTGCAATCAACTGTTCAATATGTGCTGGTCTAACCGAGACGTTTCAAGTTTGCCCAAAACGGGTTACACTAAATCGTGAGAAGTTATTCTTCAATCGACCAAACTCGTCACTGTAGGCGCGACCAAACTCGTCACTGTAGGCGCGACTAAATCCGTCACTCTGCAGGTGCGACCAAACTCGTCACTGCAAGCGAGCGCGAGGCCACAATGCCTGGCGCCATGATGTTGCAATGTGCACCGTCGGTCCGCACCAGGCCGCCGTAATGAACGGCTGCCGAGCACCACAATGCGCTGCTGTCATGTCGGCACAATGCCCGGCGCCATAATGCCGCAATGGTCGATGTAAGACAGGCATGTGCCGCAAGAAGGTAACGAAGGGAGATGGGGTCACGTGGGGAAACGAACGGATCGTGCATTTCACTTAACAGTGGCCGCATTGGCCCTGACGCTTTCGGCGGTGTCGGTGGGGACCATGGTTTATCAGAAACACCCTGATTGGATGAACGCGTGGCTGAGTCAATCTGGCCTCACTGTTCGGCACGGACTAAACAAGTCGCCTGTTGTGAATAACGCAAATACAGCGAACGCGGCGGCAGTCCAAAATGCCACAGGTCCGACGCCGACTCACCATACAGGTCATACGACGGGTGCCGCAAAGCCGGCGCATCCAGCATCAGATATTGCGTACAAACCTGTGTACAAGATGTCGAATAACAGTATGTTGGTTCAAGTTTCAGGAGTTGCAAGTGACGTCTCTGCGGCCGACTTAGCAAACGTAAACAGCACGCTCAGCAAGTATGGCATTGTAAATCTCGTATCTCAGTCATTACAGATGAATGTGTACCAAGAGATCCATATCGAACTTGCGAAGACTCCGGCGGATTACCAGAAGGCCCTGTCCGGGCTCGGAGTGTCCACTTCAGATGCAAAGCAGTTCACGCTCGACACGGGAGGTTTTACGCAAGCGGAAACGATTGTTATCCCGTTGTATCAAAACAAGACAACTCCCGATATGGGGAACACACTCAGTCACGAGTTGACCCACGCATTCCTCAATGCGAACGTCGGCAACTTTCCGAGCTGGATGAATGAAGGCTTGGCTGTGACGAACGGCATGAATGCCCAGTCTCGAGCAGAGAACGCTGTTGCATATGAAGGATATGCCAGGCAAATGGCGGAGAGTATTCTCGACGCAGAGAAGGGCGGATCGCTCCAACCCCTTGTCTCCGACGAGGCGAAGGTTCTGGCTGGAACTGCTTCGTATGACTTGGAACTGCAAGACTGGCTCGCTGTTCGAGACCTCATTACGCTAAAGGGCTACAATGCATTTTCCGACTACTTTTACAGGCTGAATCTCGGTGAAAGCGAGGCAAAAGCCTTCCAGAGCTCGTTTGGCATGACCGAAACTACGTTTAACGCGAATTTCACTGACCTGCTGAAATTGGCTGCCAACACAACCAACAACCCGGTAACTTTAAGTTTTTCCGTCCCAAGTACATACAATGGTGCCCTCCGATTCCTGCAACACGGCAATACTACGTGGACTGGTTTTCGTCCGCAACCCGGGCAAACGTCGACCATCACGATTGCTGCTAATGGCGCCATTAAGCCAGCGGTGAATCTAACGGCACCGATTCAGGATTCAAATCCGGCTGATGGGACCACTCTGTACGTCAACCTCGATTCGAATACGCCGCTTACGTACAACGGACAAAAGGTATCGAATGCCGGGTTTGCTATCGATTATCATTACGGGATGTACGGTTTTGTGAATGCGTGGATCACGCTGGCTAGCGGCAAGTCTTTGTATTTTCACGCGCCATCATTGTTTGGAGTGACCATTAATGAAATTCAGGAGGCCGCTCCAAATCAGTGGTTCGTGCACCTGTTGGAGCCGCCAACGATTCCCGGCACCGCCAAGTCCTAATTCACGATTTCGTCTCACTGTATTACAATCGTTGATGAAGTCTTATCAAATGAGGGACCAAAACTGTGGTGACTTATCTGTCTGAGCCAGGACGTGCTGTTCGTGTACAAGTCCTGGGGATGCGTTTTGATGTTCTGACGAACGTAGAAGTTGTCGAGCAAATTCTGATGTGGATCGATGAAAAGACGCGACGCATGATAATAACAGCCGGGCCCGAGTTCGTCATGAAGACCCGTGAAGATGCCGACCTGAGACAAGTGGCCCGGGTTGCCGATCTCGTTACACCAGACGGCATCGGCGTCGTTTGGGCGGCGCGTCGTCAAGGTGTTAGCGTGTCCGAACGCGTCACCGGTGTAGAACTGGTCGAGAAATTGCTCAAGACAGCAGACGAACGCAAAACACCGCTGCGCGTATATCTACTTGGTGCGTCAGAACTGTCTTTAGAGCGGGCCTTGAATACACTGCGGAAGGACCACCCGCTACATACTTTCGCCGGCCGTAATGGCTATTTCCGACCTGACGACGTCACTGCTATCCTCGCGCAAGTTGAGGATTTTAAGCCAGATGTTTGGCTGGTTGGACTTGGTCAGCCACGCCAGGAATATTTTATCCACAACTCGCTCGGCAAACTGTCTCCGTGTGTGGCCATCGGCGTTGGCGGCAGCATCGACGTCTGGGGTGGCACGGTGAAACGTGCGCCGAAGGTGTTTCAAAAGTTGAACATTGAATGGCTGTACCGCCTGTTGAGCCAACCGAGTCGGTTTCGACGACAATTGGCATTGCCACGCTTCGCTTGGCAGGTGTTACGCAAGTCGGGCCGTCCTGACTAGTGAGACAAATTCTACACAGGGTACAGCGCCTGCCCGTGAGCACACTACCTAATGTCCGCAACCGGGGCGAAGGTATCCATCGTGAACTGTTCAAGCGGAAACCGTTCAATCGGGAACTGTTCAGTCGGAACTCACTGTTCAGTCTGGAACGGCTCATTCCGGAACTGTTTCGGGTACCTCGTAAAGCGGACATTTCGAGAGGGTAACCGAAAGGGAGGGGCTCACATGCCAGGTAACAATCAGATGTTGATTCGCGAGGCTCATCCGGCGTTGGATAACATGAAATATGAGATTGCGGCTGAGCTCGGTCTGCCTGTGCACCAGGGCAGTGAGGACTACTGGGGACACATCACCAGTCATGATGCGGGACGCGTGGGTGGAACCATGACCAAACGCCTCGTGGCATTTGCCGAACAGTCGTTGTCACAAGGGACGGTTCAGTAAGGAAGTTCAGTAAGGGCGGCTCGGTAAGGGCGGCTTAGCAAGGGACGGTTCAGTAAAACGCAAAAAGTGAATACAGGTATTTGAACAGGCAGGGTCGCCCTTCCTGTTCGCTTTTGTTTGGGCGTTTTTATTCGTCGACTTCCATCATCGTTTTCTTTCATTGACGAAGAGTGGCAAATACTATACCATATTGCTTGTTTTGAACCCAAACATTTTTTCTCTTACCCGGCGCCTTTGAACTCGTGTGCACATTTGTGCATTCGGGTCGTTGCTGCGTTGGAGTCATCGCCCTATTTAGGTGGGTGCGCGTTCGCGTCATCCCCGCATTCGAATCACAGTTGGATTTAAAGTCACCGTCTCATTCGAATCACAGCTGGATTTCAGTCATCGTTGCATTCGCATCATTGTGGGTTATCGTCCGTGAATTGACACGGGACATGAAGGAGGGAATGCCCGTGGGTAAGCGCCGACTATTTACATCGGAATCCGTTACAGAGGGACATCCGGATAAGATATGCGATCAGATCTCTGACGCGGTACTCGACGAGATCTTAAAAGAAGATCCGTATGCGAGAGTGGCGTGCGAAACTTCCGTCACCACTGGTTTGGTCCTTGTATCAGGAGAAATCACCACCACTTGTTATGTGGACATTCCGAAGGTTGTCCGCCGCACCATTGCAGAAATTGGCTACACGAGAGCCAAGTACGGTTTCGACGCTGAGACCTGCGCGGTCATTACTGCTATCGACGAACAGTCACCTGACATTGCTCAGGGTGTAGATGCCGCGTATGAGAGCAGATTAGGATCCGCCACAGATAAAGACATTGACGCCATCGGAGCAGGGGACCAGGGCCTGATGTTCGGGTTTGCCTGCGACGAGACGCCTGAACTAATGCCACTTCCAATTTCGCTTGCGCACAAACTGGCGCGGCGTTTAAGTGAAGTGCGTCACGACGGTACCCTTGCATATTTGCGCCCAGATGGAAAGACACAAGTAACCGTTGAGTACGAGGACGACAAGCCGGTTCGAGTTGATACCATAGTCATCTCGACGCAACACGATGAGCATACCGAACTCGCGACAATTGAAGCAGATATGCGCAAATATGTCATCTATCCGGTCGTTCCCAAAGAGTTCCTCGACGAGAACACCAAGTACTTCATCAACCCAACAGGCCGTTTTGTTATCGGTGGCCCGCAGGGGGATGCAGGACTGACGGGTCGAAAAATCATCGTCGACACCTACGGTGGGTACGCAAGACACGGCGGTGGGGCGTTCTCTGGCAAGGACCCGACAAAAGTCGATCGCAGTGCTGCATATGCAGCACGCTACGTCGCGAAGAACATTGTTGCGTCAGGAATCGCCAAGAAGTGCGAAGTCCAAGTAGCGTATGCAATCGGCGTTGCACGCCCCGTTTCAATCTCGGTCGACACGTACGGAACTTCCGAGATTTCTGAGGAAGATATTGTGAAGCTCATCCGCAAGCATTTTGACCTGCGGCCGGCGGCTATCATTCGCGATCTCGATCTGCGCCGCCCCCTGTACCGCCAAACTGCTGCGTATGGACACTTTGGCCGAACGGATCTGGATGTCCCGTGGGAGCAGACGGACAAAGCGGCCGTGCTCGCTGCAGATGTGGCTGAATTGGCGCAATAAATTTCAGTGTACCCCCAAAGAAATAGACAGGGGTGCGAATCGTTTTACCATCACCCTTACCCCATTTTGCATCCTGCATTGGCAGGATGCCCTTTTTTTTGTCTGCGGCCAGGTACTCTCTATTCACCTGTTGCAGGGTGTCCTTTTTTACCGGCTGGAAGCTGCCTTTGTTTTATCTGGTCCAGGTCGCCTTTTTTGTCTGTTAAAAGCAGGAAAAGTTTGTTTTTGCTCGAACTTTTTCCATTAGGCATTCATCTAGCAGATATCTTGACGAAGGTTTGTCGCTATCGTTCCTGCAGCATTCATTTTGCGATGCGTTCCAATTCTTGTGTCTCCACCTTTTATCACCTATTCTTTCACTAACCAGAGAAGGGCGATGTGGCGGTGGATAATCGAATCCAGGCGATGCAAAGCGCCATTCAACACACTTTAACCGCGATCTCCGAAGGCCGAGAGAGAGTCGAGCAAATTGCCGCCAGTACAGAAGACGAAGTGGCACGACTGGAAGCTGAATTTGCGGAGGTACAAACGCAGGTTACAGAGACCATTCAAAAAGTCGAAGAGCTCGAACGAGATTCCCGCGTCGCTCGCCAGCGTCTGGTGGTTGTGAACAAGAAAGTCAGCGGCCAGTCCGAGAGCGAAATGAAAGAAGCCTATGACACAGCATATGATTTACAAATCAAATTAGGACAGTGGCAGGAACGCGAAGTTCAATTGCGACTGCGTCGTGACGACATTGCACGCCGTCTCAAAGCGTGTAGAATAAGCCCGAGCCGACCCGCCCCCGGAGGGGGGCAGTTTGACGCTCGGACTCTTCCCCGAACCGGACTTGCGACTTTCACCGCATCCGGCTCTCCATTCAAAGTAGTTGTGTTTGCACGTATTAGGACGACCGGTTTGGTTACTTACGCATGCGCTGCTGTCGCATTTGCCTGTAGCATGAAACGCACGAGGCAACAAGATTGTCTGGTATCAATTCCCCTTGAGATGAGCGTTCTCCTGCTGTTTTTGGAAGGTAATGGACATGAACATTTCGGCGCATCAGCTTGCATCCACAGATACTACATCGGTTGTTCTGCCGTTGTATAATGTGCTGTCTGTAATGCCCCCAATTCTTGGACAGTCCATATAGCCTCTGAATGAATCTGGTCTGTTGTACCTTCATCGTTTCGCGGAGCTTTCGGTTTCCATCTAGCCATTCTCGGTCCTCGACTACATAGGGATTCTTTTGTGAGCACTTGTCTGGATACTCTATCTTGTAGAGTCCAAACTTATCGAGCATATGCACATTGCCGTCGCCATCTCTAAACCCAAAATTCTTCGCCGTGGACTTCCGGTGGTGCGGTAGATTAGCAGCCTCATTGTATCGGTATTGAAATCTCCGAGCCACAACACCTGGTGGTTCTCGTGTTCTCTGTTTAAGCCTGTGAAACACAAGCCACCAGAGATAGTAATCGAGGGTAAGGAAAGTGTCCTTTGCGTTCCCTCGTCGGAAGTATTCGGCAAATCCTCGAATCTTTTTGTTTAGGAGCGCAATGGCAGCTGTGCCAGGTGCTATTTGTAGTGCCTTCGAATCCTTAGCTAATGTGTCTCTGAACCGTTGAATCACTTTTCGACTCGGCTTGGCAAGAACTCGTGTCTTTCCTTGCCGCGTCCATCGTCGAATGTTGAATCCAAGGAAGTCGAACCCCTCATCTGCATGTGTGACGAGTGTCTTCTCTGGGGACAACTGGAGCCTGAGCTTCTCCTGAAGGAATTGTGCAATCTCTTCCTTCAGCAGTTCAGCGTGCTCCTTACTTCTACAGAGAATTACCGCATCATCTGCATACCGGACAATGTAGCAGGGGATTTTCGACTTACTCCGCTCGTAAGGTGAAAGAAACTCATACTTGCTTCCAATGAATCTGTCCAGCTCATTCAGATAAATATTTCCAAGAATTGGACTGATCACCCCGCCTTGCGGAGTACCCAGTTCAGTTTCCTCAAATTCTCCTTCGTAAATCAGTCCCGCTTTTAGCATGTTGCGGATGACTCGTGTGAGTCGGCGATCATGAATCGTCCGTCGCAAAAGGCTGAGCAGGATTTCGTGATCTACGTTGTCGAAGAATCCTTTAATATCGAGTTCGACGATCCATTCATAGCGGTGTCTGCCAATGAGAAAGCGGACTCTCTCAATGGCGTGGTGTGTGCCGCGAAATGGTCGGAACCCGTAACTGTGCGGGTGCTGCTTCCCTTCGTAGATGGGTTCCAGGATGCTGCGGACAACATCTTGGGCAACGCGGTCGACGATAGTGGGGATACCGAGCGGGCGCTTTTCCGTGGGCTTGTTAAGCTTCCGGATAAATACTCTTCGTACCGGGCTGGACATGTACGAACGGAGTACATGTTTGACTTCTTTCCGAAGTTGCTGCCTAGCTTCCTGCGTTGTGTAATCCTTCTTCGTCATGTTATCTACGCCGGATGTGTGCGCACCTGCGTTACTGAGGACGTTCTCAATCGATTGGTCAATCCAGACATTCCATCTCAGCAGATAATGCAGTCTTGAAAAAGGTCGTTGCTCCAAAGAATTTCGTGCAAGGCGCGTTTGTGTTTCGAACCTCTTTCTCTCCTGAATGGAGGATTGAGTGATGGTAGTAGAAATCGCAATCACTCCCTTTGAGGGAGTCCTACTTTACTTGCGCGCACCCTACTTCAAACTGGAACCCTTCGCCATGTAATGGGCTTTCCCCACCGCCGACTACTACGGTTCCTCCGCCCCGACACATTCACTTCAACGTAGCTGTCCATCCCTGTCGGGACGAATGAATCGGTTCCCATGTTCACTATGCACTGTCTCACTGCCTTAGGTCGCCACTATACGCGGGGAAGATTCAGGGCGTTGCACCTCTATACTGCCCTGACCACCGGGTCATCCGGGTCGTGTCTCCAAACGCAAGGGAGTCACGCTCATTCCACACACTCGTATCATCCGACGTTTCGAGTGTTGCAGTTGACCACGCTTCAGACATGGCTTTGCTTTCGCTGACCATAGCAGGTCGTTGAGGCTAGCCCCGCATCTTGGGAGGTCGGTTCTCCCTCACGGGTACATTGTTGGATGGGCTTCAAACCCTGGGTCTGCTCAGACCCAACGCATGCCATCCTAGCCTTGGCGAGATGAGGTACTCGCCAACCACCTGAGTTGGTGGCTTCAGTACATAGCGCCTCATGGCGCACTGCGTTCTACTGCCCATCAAGCTGAGGTCTTGCTGGTCAAATTTGGCGAAGCAGCAAGCACGTTGCAGTCTGAATTTAGTGACGTGCAGACGGTTCTTGAAAATGCCCGTCTTCAGAGCGTGCTCGGCATCCGAATGCTGCAGATGCAAGAGGATGAGCGTCGACAACTCGCACAACGCCTCCATGACGGTCCGTTACAGCACCTTGCCAGTCTGTCGATGCGTGCGCAGTCTGCATACAGCCCTCACACGGAGTCAATGGACGTCGAGTCTGCCGTCGATTTGCGCGGTCGCCTGAATGACATTATCGGATCGGTGCGGCAAATCGTATTTGACCTCCGCCCCCCACTCCTTGACGATCTCGGTCTTGTTCCAACCCTGCGCCGATACGTTGCGCAATGGGCGGACAGGGCTGGCGTCGAAGGTAAAGTGACCTTGATGGGGCTCGAGACGAGGTTGAGTCCGACAGAAAAGATTACCCTGTTTCGGACGGTGCAGGAAGCCATGCATAATGTCCACGATCACGCTGAGTCTACGAAAGTCTCCGTCAACCTCGTGTACGGTGCGGACAAGCTTACTGTGCAGGTGATCGACAACGGCAAAGGTGTCATAGATGTAAACTGGTCCGACTGGGTTGAGTCTGGTCGTCTCGGCCTGATGTTGTGCAGGCATCGTCTAGCTGTACTTGGCGGTGAACTCCACATCACGAACGCTGCCGCAGGTGGGACCTGTGTCGAAATGACGCTGCCGCTTAAGCGCCCCGGCGTGTTCTCGCCGCCGAACGAATAGACGATTGTGACGCCATTAGGTAGTTAGGCCACAAGGTGTGACCACAAAGTTAGGCCACAAGGTGAGCCACAAGGTGTGACCGCTGGGTGACGGTCAGAGATAGGGGAACAGCTTCTGAGAGAGGGGGTTATGCACGTGAATCAGGCAAGTGTAATTCACGTAGGTATTGCGGATGACAACGAGCAGTTTCGCGAAACGTTACGCGACATCCTTCAGTACGAAGCCGACATGCAGATTGTGGGGATGTGGCGTCACGGAGCAGATGTCTTGCTCGGGCTGGAAGAAGTCCAGCCAGACGTGGTACTCCTCGATATCAACATGCCGTTTCTGAATGGCGTGGAGGCAATGAAGCGTATCCATGAACGCTATCCAGATGTGCGGGTCATCATGCTAACCATGCACGACGACGATGGCTATGTCCTCGAGACCTTGAAATCAGGGGCTAGTGGGTATCTGGTCAAGGACGGATCGGCTTCAGATATCATTCGAGCCATTCGCGAAGTCGCGGCCGGTCGAGCCATGGTTCATCCTCAGGTGACACACACAGTCATTTCACAGTTTCAAAACTATGCACAGTTGAATGACTCGTGGAAAGAAGTACTGACCGAACGCGAGATGGACGTGCTCCGGGAAATTGCCAATGGGAAGTCCAATGAGCTCATTGCCAACACACTGCACATCACGCAGAAGACCGTCAAAAACCACATCTCGAGTATTTTTCAAAAATTAGAAGTATCCGACCGGACCCAAGCTGTGGTGATTGCGCTCAAACGTCACTGGTTGCCGGCGTAACGACGTGCTGTGGCACGGGAGTCGTAGAATATCCAGATGCAATATCCAGATGCGATATCCAGACGGAAGTAGCCCTAAAACAGGATAGCCGACCAAAAAGGGATGGCTAACCCGAATTCGAGTGGATGCGAAACAGAGTGGACCAGAATTCGAATGGACCAGAATCGGAACGAACGAGAATCCGAATGGACCAGAAGGGCCACAATCGGAACGGGTCAGAATCGGGTAGCGAACCCCAGAGGTCCGCTATCCGTTCGATTTTCCCCGTGCAAGGACAGTTGGAACGCCCCCCATAACTGACACCTTCCTCATATAGGCAACATTCTAAATAGGCACATGTCCCATACAGACAATGACCCAGAAGAATCGTAAACACTGGCTTTTACAGCAGCGCAGTGGAAAACGCCATCTCCGCGTGACATCAGGGATTTTCCGTTCGCACTGTGCCCCATTCCTCATATACTACAGCGAGGGGTGAGGGCCATGGTCGAAGCGCTATTCTTTTGGGCCTTAGCCATGTATGGTGCGTTGGCCGTAGTTTGGCAGGTCGTCGGCATAATGCAACGCAGAAGGCTCCAGCAGGAAAATCCGCACCCAATGAACATTGTTTTGGTGGTTCAAAACGCCGAAAGCAGTATCGAGGGCGTATTGCGTAATCTGCTTGACAGGACTGTGTTTTCATTACGAGAACGAACCATCACGGTCATCGATGCCTGGTCTACCGACGAAACGGAGAGCATTTGTCGCCGTTTGGCAGAATCCCGTTCTGCACTGAACTACATCCGTGTTGAGTCTGAGGGCGAGCTCCAACGTACACTCCAAGCCGAATGTGTTGACAGGGCGGCTGTAGCGTGTGTGTATGATCTGCGACGAAATGGGGTTTTAGGCGAAGTCCTTGACGATGTCTCCGCTCTGTGTCGCTAAGCACTGTACGGTGAAAAATGAGAGCATGGATGTGGGACCAGATTAGGCTCACACGAGCATACTGGTTGGAAGGCTGCGCAGCGTCAGGTCCGGAAGAGGTAGAGTGGATGGACGCGTTGGCATCGGCAGAATATGACACGGCGATGTGAAATTCTGTCGAATATTGTCCCTAACTGGAAAACGATAGGGAAAGTTAGGGACATAAGTCCTATTTTTGTAACGAAATCTAGCAATCCTTGGCGGATGGATATATAATGCAAGGCATCGGGGTGTAACTCCTATACCAACATACATAGCAACGGCTTGCCCGTAAAATGACTCCTTGTCAGAAATCGGACAGGCAACTCTTTTGACCTAGCACACACTACAGCACTTCAGAATAGCGGGACAGGGTCCCATAATTCTGAGGAGGAACCACCGATGTCAACAAAAGTAAAGACCGCTTTGATTTTTGGGGCACTTGTTTTATTTTCAGTAGCAGCACAGGCAGGCTTAACAGTAAATCCCCAGTAATATTCAGGGAGGCCGGTTCAGTATGGATCCGGCCTCTTTGATACAACCTGCTTGTCAAACGGGGTGGAGAATTGGCTTTTCAAGTGTTGATTATTCTTGGGGGGCTTGTCGTAGGGTGGTTTAAGCGCGGCAGCCTGTGGAACGTCGGTAACATCAAACTAAAACTCTGGTGGGTACTTCCCGTGGCTTACGTTTTGCAGCACATATCAGTGGCTTATCTTTCTGGTTTGTCTTATGAGATAATTGTCGTTGCAAGTTATCTATTAATGCTTACATTTGGTATGCTGAACGCAAAGTATCCCGGGATAGTTTGGTCCTTAATAGGAACTATTGCCAATTTCGTGGCGCTGTCATTTAACGGTCTTAGAATGCCTGCATACGTTCCTGCTGTCAAAATGATGGCACCTGAGATTCTTCCACAGCTTCAGGCAGGGGTCTATGGAAAGAGCATCGCTATGTCTAGTACAACTCACTTGAACTTCCTTGGTGATATTTTTGCATTTAACGTTTACCCGGCAAGCCTCTTGAGTATTGGTGATCTGTTGTTCGCCATTGGTTTGGTGGTATTAATTCAGCACGCCATGGCAGGAAACAGCAAGGGACGGGTAATGCATGACTAACGCGAACAAAGTTGAAACGAGACGCATTGTTGGTGCTGCCTTAAGCCTTATCATATGGTTTGGCGTTGCGTACTGGAATATGTTGACTCAGCACGGGTTTTCCATTCCTAACTGGGTAGTTTTCTACACGCTGTCCGGGCTACTCATTTTGGTGGAGAGATTTAAAATTTATATTGCCCAATCAACCAGTATGAACCTTGAGGATATATATCTCATCGGGTTTGTCATGGTGTATCCGATTAATGTGGTTGTTTGGGCCGGACTATTGTTCGCTGTTGTATCAGCTTTTCGGTTTCCGCGTGGTTGGTTCGTTCAAATATTGAATGGCGTAGGATTCGTCGTGGCAGTGGTCTGCGCTAAAATGGTGTATCTACTATTAGTTCATACACCAGGAAATTGGAATGTGTCCCTTGTGATTCCGTATGCAGCGTTTGCAGTTACCTATGTTGTTCTAAACGTCGCGGCATTCGCAGTTATTCTTATTCCTGTTTTCGGAAGGGACTGGTTAACCCATTTTAAAGACAGCATTTCGTTGCAGGTTCTAGCTGTATATGGAATCGAAGTTCTTATCGGCCTTGTACTTGCTATTGTATTGCAAGACGCAGGGTTGTCCGGTGCGTTTCTCTTTACTGCTTTGGTGCTGCTCGTCGCTTGGTCCTATCGTGACTATTTCAAGATGGCCCGCCATTTCCGTGAACTAGCGGTGAAGGACGAACTGACAGGGCTGAACAATCATCGCTACATCCAGTCGAAAATGGACGAGTTGATTGAACAAAAGACACCGTTTGCAGTTCTCATGATGGATATCGATCATTTCCGTCGCTACAACGAAGTCTGGGGTCACGTGCGCGGCGATGATGCGCTGCGTGCAGTGGCAGATCTCATGCGGCAGAATCAACTCCCCGAAGAGAAGCAGGCTCGTTATAGCGGGGAGGAGTTCATGATTCTACTCCCCGAGTACGACTTGTCTCAGGCCCAACTTCGCGCCGAGGTGCTTCGGCGGGCGATTGAGGATACGCCGTTCCCTGGGGCGGAAAGACTTCCTGGAAAGAAAATGACCGTTAGTATTGGTGTTGCGCGATATCCTGACATGGCTGACAACAAGCAGGCTTTGCTGACGATGGTTGACGATGCTTTGTACAAAGGAAAGCTAACTGGCCGCAATAAGGTCTCGCTGTACACGTCGGTCCTTGACGAGATGCGGAACGGTCTGGGGCTCGGCCATGAAGAGCAAGAAATTGTGAAGACCATCAAGGTGTTTCTCGCAATTCTCAACTCGAAGGACCGCTATACATATGCTCATACGGAACGGGATGTCATCTATGCGACGGGGTTAGGTGAGCGCATAGGGCTCGACGAAGAGCGCATGAAGTTCCTCCGCTTCGGTGCATTCTTGCATGACATTGGGAAAGTTGAGATTCCGATTGAGGTATTGACGAAGCGGGGCCCCTTAACGCGGGATGAATGGCAGGTCATGAAGAGCCACGTGGAAATCGGTGAAAACATCGCGAAACCGATTCCTGGTCTTGGACCGTGTCTCCCCGTTATTCGGCACCACCACGAGCGGTTTGATGGGACAGGCTATCCAGACGGCTTAGAAGGCGAAGGAATACCGCTCGAGGCACGCATCCTGACGATTGCTGACAGTTTTGATGCCATGACGACAAGCCGACCTTACCAGCGAAAGCGTCCTCTGCAAGAGGCCATTGCTGAGTTGCGTCGGTGTGCTGGTACCCAATTTGATCCGAACCTTGTTGAACCGTTTATTGAGGTCATCGAAGAAATCGGATTACTTACGGAAGAGAGTGCAGAAGACTTGGCTTAGTGCATCGAATATGCAAAGACTCTCTTCCGGCCAGGTTTCACGTCCCCGCCACGTTACCCCAAATGTAGCCGCAATGTCACCGCGCCGCCATACGCTACCACATGTACCGCCAGGTTCTAGCATACTCCTCCATGGACCCGCTATCTCCCATGGCACTGCCGTGCGCTACATAGGCAGCACTGCACTCTGTGGCTCACACCCTCTCTCTTTCGCTCAGCCCCACTGCATCCGCTTCACGTCAGCAAATCAGCCGAGGGCACCGCAGTTGACAACTCACCCATCCCTGATTAACATCTCTCCGAGAGTGATAGCTTGTCTCCCTCCCGTCATTGCGCCACCGGAAATTTGATGGCATATTCAAGACGTCTCGATTCATAGTGAACTTGTGTTTGCAATCGTTTATCATGAAGATAGTAAGCGTTTTCTCGGAATTGTTCGATAGTTGTCATGACGTCAAGGAGGACCTAGATTGAAAAGGATAGCATTTGTCACGGATAGCACGGCGTACTTATCGGAGGAGCAGGCAACTTCTCTCGGCGTCTCGGTGGTGCCGCTGTCGGTCATATTTCAAGATGCCACCTACCGTGAAGGTGTTGATATTAGCCAGAGGGAATTTTATGAGAAGCTCCAAAAGTCCAGCTCTCTGCCTACGACGTCTCAACCTCCAGTTGGGGAATTTGTGTCTGTATTTGAAAAGCTCCTCTTAGATCACGATGTCATCATGTGCCTTCTCCTCTCCAATGGTCTCAGTGGTACATTGCGATCGGCCGAAACCGCTGCCGGCATGGTAAACGGCGACGTGATCGTTGTAGATTCTAAAATAGCGAGTTACGGCATCGCCGGACCGCTGCTCGACGGCATTACCATGGCAAGGCAAGGGGCTTCTCCCGAGCAGATTCAATCCTATTGGGAAGAAAAACGGGAAGTCATGCACTCCAGATTCCTCGTTGACACCCTTGAGTACCTCCATAAGGGTGGCCGTATAGGCGGTGCAGCTGCGGTTTTCGGGGCACTCCTGCAGATTAAGCCTATTCTGACTGTCACAGATGGCAAGATTGAACTCCATGACAAGGTTCGTACGCACAAACGGGCGCTGGACAGGATTCTGGCCGATTTCGACGAGCATGCCAGCCAAGGAAGGCCGATCCGCTTGGGCGTCATCCACGCTGAACGCCTCGAGGATGCGCAGAGTGTGATGCATCAGTTGACTTCAAGGTACAGTAATGTGTATGCCGAGATCGGCGAACTCGGGCCCGTTGTCGGTGCTCACACCGGGCCAGGACTGTTAGCGCTGGTTTGGTACGAGGCTGACCCTGAGTTGTTGAAGGCGCAATTCGGACGATAGAAGCATTCGGGGGCTGAACCTCGTGTGCGAAATCTGCTCGTCTCGACAGGGAGTGACGGGAAGTGCACAGAGCGAGTGCTGACATGCCTGTGATGTCGATGCCATTCCGTTTGCGCAGGATGTGGAACGAAGCACTGGACTGGGTGTACCCAGGCGCTCCATCCGTGTGTGTCTTGTGTCACCGCGTCATCCCGCCTATGACTCCACGCCAATTGACAAATCTTTCTGCATGGGCAGAGACAGCTCCGTCATTGGGGCAGTTCATCTGCCCATTTTGTTTACAGGAGGCTAAGGGGGTAAAGCCGGATCCGATCGTCCGCAGACTGGCAGTGCCCGTGCAGACATCCGGGGAGCCCCAGTCCCGTGTACGCGAGAACGATATGCTGCACCGTGGGCGTAGTGGAACGGATCGCGGAAGCTATGATGGACTTCATGGTGGACTTCACGCAGGCCCCCATGCAGGCCCCCATGGTGGACGGGCGGGGGAGATATTGTCACGAAACCAGCGGCTGGTCCCTGTCTACAGTGTGTTCCGCTACGACGGATTTGTGCAACGAGCGATTCGGCCATGGAAATACGATGGCGCACTAGGATTGACGTCCTGGTTTGCAGCAAGTATGGGTGAGACGATAGTGACTTGCCGACTCGCTGAACAGGTGGACTTCGTCGTCCCTGTGCCGACATCGCTAACCCGATTGCGCCAACGGGGATACCACCACACGCTAGCCCTCGCTAACGCGGTTGGACGTGTTTGTCACCTCGATGTGATTCAAGCCTTACGGAGAGGCGTCGCTGCATACGAAAGGCATGAAACTGAACTTGGCAGCATTAACGAGACACAGACTTCTAAATCTGCCGAAGAACGCCGAACTGCGTTGATCGGTGCATTCAGCGTTGTTGACGGAGTAGACCTGCGAGGGAGCCGGGTCCTTCTGCTCGACGATGTTGTAACTACAGGGGCTACAATGCAGTCGTGTGCAGAGCAACTCTTAGGCGCAGGCGCATGTGAGGTGGTTTGCATCGTTATCGCCGACGTGGATTAACATACGGTTTGCTGGTGGTATTTCAATTGTCATCATCGATGCCACGCCACGCTTCCAGTGAAGTAGCGGCACACTCCGTTTTTTTCTTGTTGCGTATTTCACTGTTGGTTTTATACAAACAAGATACCTGCAAGCGGGCTCTATGCTCCAGGCGTACATCGTGCAGCCTCTAAGCTCCCGCGCCGCCAAGCTCCTGTACCGCCAAGCTCCCGGACCCCCAGACTTTCGTGCCCTCAAGCTCCTGTACCGCCAAGCTCCCGGACCCCAGACTTTCGTGCCCTCAAGCTCCTGTACCCCTTAGCTCATGTACCCCCAAGCTTTCGTACCCCCAACACCCAATGTGATTCATCTGATCTATTTTCCATCTTTTCAGATGTTCTGTCGCTTCCTCTTGTCGAAATGTGATATTTCACTAGTCTAAGTAGACTTTGCCAAGTATAATGAGGGCATTGAGGAGGGGGAACCGAGTTGCCAATTGCGAATTGCAAACGGTGCCAACGGATATTTAACAAGACGCGCCGCGATATATGTCCAGATTGCATTGCCGAAGAGGAAGCCGCATTTTTGACAGTGCGCGCTTATCTGCGGGAACACAAGGATGCCACTATGGCTGAGGTGACCGAAGAAACTGGTGTCGAGCTAGAAGTTATCGTGGCTCTCATTCAGGATGGTCGCCTCATTTTGAGGGACAACCCGAACCTTACATACCCGTGTTCACGGTGCGGCGCCCAAACGCAGGCGGGACGTTATTGCGCTGACTGCACAAGAGAGTTAACGCAAGAGATTAGTGTTGCCCGAACGCGACTGCAGAAGGACGCCATCGACAATTCAAAGGGCGCAGGCTTCTACAGTAAATCGTAAACTTGCCAATCGGGGCGTTCGCAAGAGCGGTACGCACGTTGACCTCATCCTTCGGCGCCTAGGGCAAGTGGGTGGGAGCAGCCGAGATAGGAACACTTGGACTTGATGATCGATGCCCCTGTGAACGCGGGTGTGCTTGAGCTCTACAAAGAACTGGAGAGTTTGGCCCATTCCGCGGTCTTCCATTTGGCAGGTTTCGCATCCTAACATGCGCGCAGAGCAGTGCTTGATGCCATAACGGTAACGACATCCCCCAATAGTAACTCATCCTCCTCACTCTGACCTGCACGAGCTGAAATCTGCGTTGAAAGGCGGTGTCATGTCCGCGTGTTCACCGCAAGAAACTCCATCGACATGAAGCAACCGGCAAACGCTGAATTAGACCACGATTTTCGATGCTGCGGATGGGGAAATGTACTGAATCGCTCCCGCCTCGGATGACGACATGTAAAACTTCCGTACAATTTTTCACCTGCAAATAGGAAAATCGCAGGATGGGACGAACTCTTAATACGGACGCATTCAAGGTGGTGCACGAAATGATGGAACATCTGAAAGGCATGTTAGATGACTTTGAGGCTCTTACCGATGAATTACATACTGCTCTCATTGAGTTGGATGCGCAGCGCGTTTCAAGTGTAACGGCATTGCAGACGGCGTGCCTTGAGGAGATTCAGAGACAAACACTGGCAAACCCGGTCGCGAGGGAGCTCGTCGCCCAGAGATTAGGGGCGATACAGCCGCTTTTTGCACGAAATAGACTGCTCCTACATAATGCGATAGATGTAAATAATCAGGTCATCCAGATACACATGGCTCAAAATCACATCTCATATGACCATCACGGGTAGGTGAAGCAGCCATGGTATCACTCAGTTTCGGAATTGGTCCACAAACGCTCCCTATCAGTCAGATTCTGCAAGATTACGTACAACAGGGTGTAAGCCAGGAGTTGCAGAAGGTTGGGAACTTCGTAACTACAGAGGGCGAAAAACTACTTCATGGACAGCCAGGGTCAATTCTCGACCTGTACGCGTAAGGGACGATGATATGCAATTCTCCGAGTACAAGGATTACGCAACGGCAATCGCTCGGCGATTCGTTCGATACAGACGCAGCGGCATGATTGATGAGAACGATTTGTTAAGTACTGCCATGACCCGCCTTTGGGAGATACAACTTCAAAAAGGCGAGCTCGATGAGAAGACTGCAAAGCGGGTCATTCGTCTTGCAATGTTGGATGTTGTGCGCTCCTCGTCGATAGTACGTACACCAAGAAATCTCAGCATGCACCACGCGATACAAGCCTATCAACAGATTAACAACATTGGCTTTAGTGAGGAACCAAGGTTTTACCCGGTTGACGAGTGGGTGAATCAGGAACCGGTCCGACAGGTGTCGCTCATCGTTGACGGACTGCCATATGATGACAGATTGCTGCTGTCACTTGTATGGGAACAAGGATGCAGCTTACAAGATGCTGCCGATGTGCTCGAGGTGTCAAAGGCGACCGTGAACAGGCGATACCAAGCCATTATCAACAAGATTAAATCTCAAGTTCTTCAGCAAAATCGGAAAGCAATACGGTAAGTCAGCGGTCGTCCAGAGAAAGACGGCCGCTTTTTTGTTGTGGGATTTTGGTAAAATTTTTTAATTGAACAACGAAAATCCGCGAAAATCGTCGAAAATGAAAGATTTGTTCGAAAACCTTTGGTCATAATTCGTCGACATTACTGTTATTTAGATAATATGCGCGTATATGGCCAAATTTCAGGTGAAACGATTTCGGGTTTTTTGACGGTATACATAGTGAAAACATTTTTAGGAGGGAACAAAATTATGATACCTCCGTCAGATTTCCCGGATATCAGTAAACTCGATTCGGTGCAAAGCAACGCAGCAACTGGTAACGAAAAGGTGTCTCCCAAAGTTGCAGCACTGCGAGCAGCGATTGCGAATGGCACGTACCAAATCAACACAAAGACTATTGCCCAGGCTATGGTGCAAAGTGGTGTATTGGACGAATGATACGGGCGCTGAGCGAGCTTGAGGATAGCGTGCGAAAGTTGCGGGAGGCTGTCGTTCAGCGTGATATGCACCTCGTTCGGGTACATACCCAGACAATCAGCGAACTCGTTTTTGCACTCTCCAAACATTCACCGGGCGAGTTGGACGATAGCGACAGAGAGGTTGTCAAGCAATTGATGGCTATGACATCTGGTACCAATCAACTGCTGGAGCTTCAAATGGATTTTTCCAGGCTTGCTCTGGAGGACACTCATCAACAGCAGCAACTGAGCCATCACTGGTACGCGTAAGGAGAGGGAAAAGTGGCAGGATTCGGCACATTCTTCGGACTAAATACAGGGGTCAGCGCATTGCAGACCGCGCAGCAAGCTCTGTCGGTCATCAGCAACAATATTGCGAACGCGTCCACGCCTGGTTATACCCTGGAGACGGCAAATATTAGCGAAGCCACACCTTTCCCTCCGTTACCATCTTCGGCAGCTCCGATAGTGGCCGGCCAGGTGGGCGAGGGAAGTACCGTGTCTTCTGTCACCCGGCAAGTAAGTCTTTACTACAACACGCTGGTGCAGCAAAATCAAACGAATTACAACGGGCAAAACACCCTTCTAAATAATTTGAACGAAATCCAAGGAGTCATTGGTGAACCAACTACGACGTCGATTCATTCTGCAATCGATACCTTCTTCACCTCGTGGCAGAATCTGGCGACGACGCAGGCCGACAGCAAAGCAGCCAGGCAAACGGTGATTCAACAGGCCGTGAACCTCTCGGATACATTCAGTACGGTCCAAAATCAACTTGTTTCAATCGTTAGCGGGTTGGACAACAGCATCTCGGATCCGAATGCAGGCCAGGTGGCTCAGGTCAATCAATACGCATCCCAACTGAACGACCTGAACAAACAAATCGTAGCCATCACCCACGGAGGACAAAATCCAAACCAGCTTCTCGACCAACGGGACACCATCTTAAACAACTTGGCGAAACTAGGGAATCTGTCATACACGCAGAACGCAGACGGTTCTAGGTCGGTGAATTTCGGAACGGTGAACATTGTATCTGCTTCGAGTGGTACATACAGCACGACAGCCTTCACGAATGCCGACGCGCAACAGTTAACATCCGGCGGTATCTGGGCGAACCTACAAGGCATCAATACAGCGCAAAACGTCATACAGCAATTGGGTACCCTTCAAGGCGCAATTGCAGATTCCGTGAACGCGCAGCTTCAAAAAGGATACCAGCTCAATAGTGCTTTACCGGGTACTAATTTGTTCAATGTCACAACAAGCAATGTGACGACAGCCTCTGGGAACGTGACAACCCCTGTTGAATCGATGTCAGTCGTCGCCGGTTTCACGACAGACCAACTCGCAGCAGCACAAACGGCAAACGCTCCTGCGGATGGGAGCAATGCTGCGGCGATTGCGGCCTTACAGAATTCAACGGCCCTGTCGGACACCACGCCGACGACACCCGTAAAACTAGGGGCGACTCCAGACGACTATTACACCTCCATCGTCAGCGGAATCGGGGCGCAGACATCTGCCGTGCAGTCGAGGCAAAAAACAGCAAACAGTCTTCTGCAACAGGCTCAGACCATGCAACAGAGTGTCTCTGGGGTAAATCAGAATGACGAAATGGCGCAGATGATTCAATTCCAGAACATGTACACTGCGGCCTCCAAGTTTATCTCGGTAGAAGATCAAATGCTGCAAAACCTGATACAGGCGGTGTGAAGATGAGGATCACAGAGTCGATGATGTCTCAACAGCTCTTGTATAACCTGAATCAAATTCAGGAGGGCATAGCAACATCACAAAACGAGATGGCGACGGGAAAGCTTCTTAACAAGCCATCTGATAACCCTTTGGCCGTGTCACAGGTGATGGCAGATTCGACTTCAATTTCACAGGCGCAAAGCTACCTGTCTAACATTCAAAGTGGAAGCACATGGATGAGTTCGACATCCACAGTTTTGCAAAGCATGACGAGCACACTTCAATCCATACGGAATATTGCGTTACAGGCATTAAATACACCCTCACAAACCGCAAATGCAACAACTGGATTACAGCAAGAAGTCGCGCAATTGATAAACAACGTATATCAACTTACCGATACACAACAGGGCAACTCCTACTTGTTCGGTGGCTTTGCCAGCGAAACACAAGTGAGCACATACATTGCACCATCGCAACTGACCACGAACGCGACTGCGGCGAGCACAACCGCGCCAGTTGTAACAACAGGTGGGACAGTCTCCATTATTGGAAGCCTTGGCAGCGCGCAAGTGACCATACCGAACAACGCTACACTCCAGCAAATTCAAACTGCAATTAACGGAGTGCAGTCGCAGACCGGTGTCACGGCGAGTCTTCCGGCTGGAGGAGCTGGAGTTCAGTTGGTGTTACAACCGCAACAGCCTGGAACGGCGTTCGGAATGAGTGGGAATCAAGTCACGCTCACTGGAGGATCCGCTCTTAGTGTGAGTTCTGTTCAAACAAACACACCGCCAGCTGGTTACACGGGGTCGATTCAGTATGCAGTTTCTTCATCAACAAAGGAACAGGTGAACGTTACTGCGGACTCTGTGTTCAACCAAACTCCCCCGAAGGCCACACAGGGGCTTGCGAATACTTTGCAGTCTATCCTCAATGACATCGGGAATCCGAGTGGATTACAGCAAGACTTGGGGAACTTGTCGGCAAATATCAGTCAGATGATTCAAATCAACACTGAGGTCGGCGCCCGTCAGAATCAAATGCAGACGATGCAGACGCAAACGAATCAATTCATTACAAATCTAAAAAATCAACAAGGCACGCTCCAAAATGCCAATATGGCGCAGGTTTTGACGCAGTACAACAGTGATATGACGACTTTCCAAGCTGCGCTGCAGATGGGCGCAAAGGTACTCTTGCCGACGCTGGCCCAGTACCTTCCGTAACAACACCTTGATGCCAGTGACACCGTAATGGCGATATAACTTTAAGGTCAGTAACACCTAGAGTTGGCAAGACCATGATGTTGGTATATGCGGCCAGTGGCCGTTATACATATAAAATCCTTATTTAAGGAAGGGTGAATCTTCATGAGTAGTGGATTCTGGATTAACTTTAACCCAGCGGCAAACCAAGTGTTGAACAACATGAGCAACGTCAACAGCCAGATTCAATCACAGGCAGAGATTATGTCAACGGGTAACAGCGTTAACAACGCGGCGGACAACCCTGCTGCGTACGCAATTTCACAAAACATGATTATGAACTCCAACGGCCTCAACGTTGCAGTTCAGAACGCGCAGCAGGGCACCGCAATGCTCCAAACCGCCACGGGCGCACAACAACAGGTTCTCGGCATTCTCCAAACCATGAACCAATTGGCGACACAAGCCGCTCAGAGTGGCACGCAGACGGTATCGGATCGCGCAGGTTTGCAACTTGAGATGAACAGTATGGCGAACGAGATCAACTCCATCACAAACCAAACTCAGTATAACGGATTGAACATCCTTTCGGGACAATTTTCAACGGCAACGGGTGGACAGACCGTCACCTTGCAGGTTGGTTCTAACCAAGGACAAACCATTTCGCTTAACATTGCAGGGACAGACGTGAACTCCCTTGGCGTTGCTGGTGTCTCAGCGACTTCTTCAACCTCGTATGCTAGTGGCACAGCAACTGGCTCCGGCGCGACGCTTACAGCCGGTACCCTGACATCTTCTACGACCACTGTAGCCCCGGTAACTAATTCCATCTTGGAATCCGGAAACTACCAAGTAGTTTTCAATGGCAGCTACACCGCTGCAGCAGGTAGCACGAGTGGTAACCTGACCTCCGGTACGCTTCAACTTCAAGTGCAGGATGGTACAAATGGAACGTGGGAAAATGTTGGTAATGCCGTTTCCGTGAATTCGGGTACAACCAATGTCACCATCGGCGATACCGCTACGGGTGCTGCGATTAATTTCACGTTTAATAAAGCAACGTATGCTACAGCGACTCTGTCAGCAGCAGGAGTCACAGGTACGGTCAGCCAGACAGACAGCTTCTCACTTACGGGTACAGCAACGACATCGGGCACGAACGCAAACAACTGGACTTCGTCCACAAGTGTGGTCGGACTCAACATCCTCACGCAGTCAGGTGCGGCCGACGCAATCACCAAGATTCACAACGCCATTGCACAGGTTACAGCGCAAGAAGAGCAACTTGGTGCGGTCCAGAACCGCTTGACCGCAACCGTCAGTGACCTGAACAATACGTCTACAAACCTGAAGAGTGCAAACCAGACTATCATCGGTGCAAACATGGCCGAAGTACAAAGTCAGTTTGCGCAGTCTCAGGTTCTAGAACAAGCTGGTATTTCAGTGCTGTCGCAGGTTCAACAGCAGCCTGCAATGATTCTGAAGCTCCTCAGCTAATTCTGGATCCAAACTGTGAGGCGGCAAAAGAGATGGACGCGGCATTCGCTTTCGCGTCCATCTGGCCACCTCAGGGCGGAAGCATCTTTCATCCGACATCGAACAGCAACTCGTACGATAGCGGCTTAAAGATACTTCCAAACACTTCTACAACCGTTCCGCCGCAGTTCTGAACTGTTTCCATGCTCGCTCCACAATCCGTCCACCATACTTCCACGATGCCAAAGAGGGGTGTAGTCCGTGAGTATCTCTTCAGGTTCCTGGCAACCAATACTATCTAGTCAATTGCAAAATCAGCTCTCCAGTTTGGAGAATAGTTCATACGTCGGCTCTCAGGTGGGAAAAGCGGCTGGCACGGTATACAACACAGCTGTCCAAGCATCGTTACCCTTAATCTCTGAGCAGGGCAAATTGCAATCACAAGTCTCGTCCCTACAGACCTTACAGTCAGACCTAACGACACTGCAGACAGCCATTCAATCCCTGGGTTCTCAGTCCACCTGGAACTCGGTCACGGCGTCCTCCTCGAATACGAATGCGGCAACCATCAGCGCAAGTTCAGGTGCACCTCAAACAAGCGTATCCTTTACGGTAAACCAGCTGGCCCAAGGGCAGATTTCCACGTTGAGTGGTTTGACAGCCACGAATGCTACGAATCCTGCCAGTACGAGCAATGGAACGCTAACAATTACCGGTGGGCTTGGAAACGCAAACGTAAGCATCAGCTCAGGGGACAGTCTAAATACAATTGCAAGTAATATTAACAATGACGCGTCGACCACAGGTGTACAGGCCAGTGTGATTCCGGTCAATGTGAGTGGTTCCACTCAATATGAACTGATGCTGTCTTCCACCCAAATTGGTGCGACAAAAGGCGCCTTTACAATCAACAGTTCGCAAGGGTTCGCGTTAACGAGCGTCCAACCTGCACAAGACGCCAACTTGACGCTTGGTACAGGCAGTTCCGGTGTGATGATTACGTCAGCGACCAACACATTTACAAATGCTCTTCCGAACACCAGCATAACAGCCGTATCTACGGGGACGGGGACTATATCGATACAGTCAGACCCGCAAGCG
The DNA here is from genome assembly GCA_017298655.1 of Alicyclobacillus curvatus. Taxonomy (GTDB): domain Bacteria; phylum Bacillota; class Bacilli; order Alicyclobacillales; family Alicyclobacillaceae; genus Alicyclobacillus_B; species Alicyclobacillus_B curvatus. Next base: position 3,265,918 of record CP071184.1, on the reverse strand, counting down.
GTGACCAAAGCCATGAAGGCTCTGATGGATGCATACAACAGCGTGGAGAGTCAGGTGTACAGCGGAGGTGGGGCATCTGACACGACAATTGGCCAACTGATTGCGGGCCAATTGCCATCGGCCATCAATACTTCCGTTTCGACGGACACGATGTTTACATCGTTGAGCCAAGTCGGTGCACTGCTCAGTCCCGGAAGTTATGCCATCTCAAATGGGAGTTTTTCGAGTACTGCGGCCCCCTCTCTTGGGTGGCAAAGTGCGGGTGGGGTTTCCGGTGTATCACTCCCCTCCGGCGTGACCTTTCAGGACGGTTCCACCACTTTCACGAATGCGGTTCAGAGTAACAGAGCCGATTTACAGAACTTCCTTGGGGTGACATCGAGCGGTCTCAAACTCCCGAGCGGCAGCTTTCTCGGTCAATTGTCGGCTCAGGTGAAATTGTGGCAGCAAGACCTCTCCGGAGCCACAGTGAATGGCACCACGGTGACAGGCGAAATCAGCCAACTGCAAAATCAAATCGGGACTTCCGGCAGTACAGCCGCACCTGGCAGCGTCAATTACTCTCTGAATCAATTGGAGCAACAATACACGTCACAGGTCCAATCCCTGGTCAGTCAATGGAGCGCCGCACAGGCCTCAATTATGTTGGCCAGTTCACAAATGACCAGCCTGCAAGCAATGCAGAGTCTGACTTCGAGTTCGTATTACCAGCTTGGAACGATGCTCGGCGGGTGATAGGAGGATTACGGTCATGAAGGCGTCACAAATTCATGAGGCGATAGATAGAGGGGACTTAAACCTCGTCTGGGAGCTTATGTTTCAGCGAACGGCGTGGATACAAAACAGCTCATTTTCTGCAGACGAGGTAGCGAAACTGACGGAAGAAACCGTTCATATACGCGATAGGTTGGTAGCCATGCAAGAGGACACCAGCGAAAAAATCGCCCGTGCGACGATGACGCACCAGGCGGTTCGAGCATACGGGGAATGGGGAGGACAAAAGTGAAACTATCCGTTTGTACCATCGTGAAAAACGATGAACTCCTGATTCAAAAGATGCTTGATAGTGTTGTCGGTGCAGTTGACGAAGTCGTGATTGCAGACACGGGGTCAACCGACAAAACTGTGGACGTGATTCATCACTTCATGGATGCACATCCAGGACTGGTAAAACTGCTTCACTTTGAGTGGTGCAACGATTTTTCGGCGGCCCGAAATTATACCATCGAGCAGTCAACGGGTGACTGGATTCTCGTGTTGGATGCAGACGAGTATTTGGACGCACAAGAGAAACTCCGTCTTCGTGCGTTCATCGAAACCTGCACGCACGGTGGCGTTTTTGTAACACAGAGGAACTACACAGGTACCATGAGGAACCTCTCATCTGTGATTGACGTGGACGTGGTACGGGTTTTTCGACGCCAGTACCGATATGAAGGTAGCATTCACGAACAAATTGCTGGCAATATCGATAAAAATGGCGGCACGTTGACCAATTTCAAGCTGCACCTCCATCATGTGGGTTATACCGAAGAATACATGAAGTTAAAAGGCAAGAGTTCCCGCAATCAAACGATGCTAGAGGACCAATTGAAATCGACCGGGAAGCGTGACAAAATTGAGCGTTGGTTCACGGCTTCAAATCTTTTGGCCGAATATAGCAGTTTAGGGCAGTGGGAGAAAGTTGCTTCTAACGCTCGGGTGCTTATTGAGGAGATTAAAAGAGGCAAAAAAAAGAACTACCCCAATTTCTTGCCGCGCATTTACAAGTTCTGTATTAATGGTCTGCGCAACACACAGAAGCTTGACGATGCACTGCGTATCTGTAACGAAGCGATTCGCCATTTCCCGAAACACACGGACCTACAGTTAATGAAGGCAGAGGTTCACATGAATCGCAGCGAGTTCACAGAAGCAATTGAAGTTTTACAGGTGTGTCGGAAATTGGGAGACGTTCAATTTGACCTCTCAGAATACATTGAAGGTACTGGAACATATACCGCAGCCCGTGCAATGGCCACCTGTTGGATGAGACTTGGCGATGTCTTAAATGCACGTCATTGGTTCGTGACGTCTTTTAAAGAAAACACCGAGCAAATAGGTCTCGTTCCTTGGCTAGTCCTGCTAACGCATGAACATGAAATCCTTACTGCGGTGGAGAAAGTGTTACAGACCCCCCAACGGTACGATGAATTTATCCAGTACTATGCTTTCGCTGGGTATGACGATGCGCTTCTATACGTCGAAAAAGCGGAAGAATCATGGGGTATTCGTGACGCGACCGAACGCGCACGTTTTGCATATCAAATACGGCACGGTCAGAAACCTACTACGGAGAATCCGTTGTGGTTAGGCCTATATGAGTATGAACAAGGAAATGATGCAAAGGCAATCGAGTATTGGAGTATTGCGGATGGTCGTGGGGGGTACCTGAAAACCGTTTGTGAACGGACCACCGCCTTGATCAAGTGGGAAGTGAAGAATATTTTCCTTGACCTCTTGGCAGCAAAGTCAGTCCGGTTTTTGTCTGATTTCGGTCACTACATCTCTGACCTCCATGAATATTTTCCGTTGTTGATGAATACGGACCTGCTAGCTGGTTTCGCCACAGAAGACTTCATTCGGATGAAAGCTACTTCTCACGAAGTGATTGAATGGAAAGCCCAACTGGTATTGTCGCAAGGAGATACGCTACAAGCTTCGCGGTTGATTGAACGTGCACTCTTACCTTCCGGTAAGAAGTCGGTTCGTGGATATCTGATTGAGGCGGACCTGAAGAAAGAAGCATCTCGTCAGATTGTGTCTGAAGCTAGGAGTGTGTATGCAAACTCACTCATGTTACAACACGTTTGGTACGAAAATTTCGTGCCAGCTACGGTGTTGCACTGAGAGGAGGACATTGCGATTGAAGATTGACATTGTGTCTGACAGGCGGGACGGCAAAGGCGGTATGGAGACTGTTTTCACGTTACTAGATACGGAACTCCGTCGCCGGGGTATCAGCGTTCGCGTGATACTATCCGAACCATCCATCCATGTAGAGTGGGAGAGTACGTTGGGCGACGTGTATCATGTCATGAAGGACACTTCCTGGATTGATACCAAAGACTATGAACGTTACGAGAAAATTCAACGGATCGAAATGGAACTGTTCTACAAAAACATGGACAAGCCTGACGCCGTGCTGGTTGCTACGAAGGGCTTTGAAGTCCCGATAAGAAGTGCCCTTGGACCAGACGTACTCATCTTCTCTTGGCCACACTTGAATCTAAATCTCCGCGTAACCGATGATGGCGCAGACTTCAAATCAGCGGATGGCTTTCTTGCACTGTGTGAAGGAATACGCAAACAAAGCATCCGTAAGAACCCCATGTTACCGGCGTTTACGATTGGGAACCCACTAGACATCGATGTGGCATCCGTATCCCGACCAAAGACGACCCCAACATTTATTTACATGGGCCGAATCACGGAGCAAAAACGAGTGGATTGGATCATCAAGGCATTTGCCAAGCTGCGGAAAAAAGCGTGGCATCTGAAGATCATCGGCGGAGGCAACCTAGAGTCACAGGTCTTCCAACTCGCCAAACAACTGGGGATATACTCGCGAATAGAATGGCTGCCGTTTCAGGAAGACCCGTGGGGGCAAGTACAGGAGGCCTCAGCACTCCTCTTGTCATCTTGGTTTGAGGGATTCCCGATGGTCATTCTTGAAAGTCTCGCTAGAGGCATCCCGGTCATCTCCACGGATTGTCCCGTGGGGCCGGCAGACAGTATTGTGCACGGACAAAACGGATTCCTCGTCGGTTTGGAGGATTTCGACAGCTTTGTCGAAACCATCAGTGATGTGATGGATGGAATTCTGCCGTTGCCATCCATCGATGCCTGCCGGGACTCTGTGCGAAAATATGACGCAAGCGTTGTCGTAGAGAGAATTCTAGAAGCCGTAAACTCTTTAAAAAAAGTAGAAAGCGTTGGCCTGTAGTCTCGGCAAGCAGTACAGGAGAGCCTATGTGTACCCAAAAGGGGATGCGTGCCTGCGGGCGAACGAGGTTATGTGGGACAGTCCGTTCAATGAGCAAGCAACGGCTCTGAGAAAGTTGAGTTTGTTGTACCGTCACGGACCACATCGGTCCTGATTGTTGCGCCGATCCGCTACGGACCTGCAGAAGGGGTATGGAGGTCATCAATGAAACGTAATCAGCAAGCCATTTGTGTGCTAGGGATGCATAGAAGTGGAACGTCTTCGGTGACAAAGGGCGTTCACGAAATGGGAGCGTACATTGGTGCACATGCTGCACTGGTGCCTCCGGACGTGGACAACCCGAGAGGGTTTTGGGAACACAAACGCATTGTGGAACTGCAGGACGCTGCACTTCAGGTCATGAGATTGCAGTGGGATACCGCTACACCAATTCCTCGGAGTTGGTTTAGGGATAACCAGCTTGATGCGATTCGTGATGAAATGCGTGAACTGATTGTAAAGGAATTCGGTAATCAGGATTTGTGGGTTTGGAAGGACCCAAGAACTTCTATCCTACTGCCGTTGTGGGAAGACATATTTGCAGACTTAAACATTGACGTCAAATACTTGATTGTGATTCGCAATCCCATTGACGTTGCCAATTCTTTGCTCAAAAGAAATGGATTTTCTCGAGACAAGTCGATGGCGCTGTGGCTGAATTACACCTTGTCTGCGCTGCGGGACACGAATGGTAGCCCAAGGGTGATGATTGACTATGATGATTACTTGCGTAATTGGAAACGTTGTCTCAAACATGTTTCCGAGGTACTTAGCCTCTCTTGGCCAACTAACGATGCATCGCTTGATTCGCGGATGAACTCCTTCTTGTCGTTAGACCTTCAACATAGTCGTTCAGAATTGGACGAGGTGATGAAGTCTATAGATTCATCGTTGGTAAAGGATGTTTATGCTGCCTGTTGGACCGGCATTCAAAACTCCGAGTGGTTGAAGAGCGACGAGTGTACGTCAAACGTCGAACGAATGTGGAGAGAATATGCGGCGACGTTTTACATGTTTGCTTCAAACCGATCGGAATTCGTAGTGCAATGCCAGTACAGAAGTGGTGTCCATGGAGGTCGTGTCACTGAAGTCGAAACGCATGGCTCGATTGACGATGAAGTTCACGAGTACATTTTCGATATTCCGGATGCAGTTGGCGACGAACTGGCCATCGGAATAAGTCAATTCTCGGGAATATTTGATGTTACGAAAATAGAACTGCAGTACAGAAAACATGCAACAGAGCCATTCCAAACTGTACGAAGGATCGAAGCAAGCAACCTGCAGGGCATCAAGCACACGGCCTTGTCCATGACGTTTCCAAGTGGAGGCCTCAAATTCCTGAACATCAAGGGTGCGTCACACTTTCACGTGCCGTACTCCTTTGAAAGTGATGGTGAATACGCGCTCCGATTTGTCATGAGGGCATACCGCGAGAACCATCCCATCTACACGAACGTAATGCGGGAGATCGGCTCCTTGATGACGGTTGGGTAAGCGAAGACCGGGTAGAGAATCTGTAAATCTACAGACCAAAGGGTGAGAGTGCGAGTGAATCGATATCTACAGGCTTACATGCAAAATGACGTTACTACCGCATCTCCAAAAACCATTATCGTAAGACTTCACGAGAAGGCGCTTGTTGATGTGCAACAGGCACATCAAGCGTGGCAGAATCACAATCTAGATGTCATGCGAACGCACATCACCTACATTCAGGACATCATCTCGTATTTCCACACAAGCCTTGACCCAAGCGTAGAAGTCAGTGACACGTTAGCGGGCCTTTACCGTTATTACCTTGTACGCCTTGCAAACATATTTGTTGACCCAAGCGAAGAAGCGTTTGCGGAAGTAAAGCAATTTCTTGAGGAATGGACAGCTACGTGGCGCAAGGCCGAATAATACTTCATTTGAGGCAACATTGTAAGGTCGCTTGTAAGGCAACATTGTAAGGCAACATTGTAAGGCAACATTGTAAGGCAACATTGTAAGGCAACATGTAGGGCCGCTTGTAAGGAAGATTGTAAGGTGACATGTGGTAAGGCTGGGCTGCAATCTAGTACTGGATTGCAGCCCGCTTGAATCTAACAGGACGCACGGTATGCGCAATAGTGATACCCGTGCACTACCGTTTCTTCGCCATCACCACGACCTGTGCATTTGCGTTAAACTGGACGCTATCTTGCTGTGAGCCGAGTTCACCGACGTATTGATCAAATTCCATCAGGCTAAGGATGTTGTTCGCTATCAGTTCATCTTTGACACCATTGAGGCGGTTCAGGAGAAATTGATGCCCTGCATCGGTTGACTGAACGACAGAATGTGCCGCTTGTGGTTGGATTGCAGTTGCCTGAACTTCAAATCCAGCCTGATGCAGGAACGTCGAGAGTTTTCTGCCGACGTAGCGGTCGCCACCGCGTTTGAGCTGCAGTTCAGCAAAAGCCTGTTCTAATTTTTTGAGTGCACCACTTGAGTCTGGGTACGAGATGGAAAATTGATCGTCGATATCGATGAGGCAAACGATGCCTCCGGGACGCATTACGCGATGCAGTTGTTGTGTAACGACATCAGGATGGTCCAAGTGCTGATAGACGAATCTGGAGATAACAAAGTCGAATTGTTCGGCGTCGAAAGTAAGAGAATATAGGTCTTGTTTGTGGAACTGCACGTCACTGCCTGGATAAAAATATTCTCTTTGCTCGAGCTCACTCTTGAGATATGCAGCGACGTCCAACTTGGATTCATCGAAATCCACGCCGAACACGGTCGTTGGCATTTGCCCGGCAATTTCTAATGCAAGCGCACCAAATCCTGTCCCAGCATCCAGCACCCTTGTATGGGGAGAGAACGGGAAGTATTGAAAGATGGTCCGACGAACTGGCCCGGTATAGAGCGTCTGTTCAAGCAACCATCGGTCAGTGAGTGTGTTCACTTTCGACAAGTAATCGGAAATGACACCGTCTAGAAGCTGAAACTTGTCAGGCTGTACCTGCATGGAAGGACCTCCGTGGCTCGGTAGATTTTTGCACTGCAGTTCTATATTAACAAGAACGACATGGCTGTGATCGTTTTATGTCGCATTTTGGGAGTGGTTTGTTTGCGTCTGCAAGGTAAGGTCGTTTCTTTACGTTCCATCGAATCAGATGACTATCTTCCATTGTGGGAATTGATCTACGGTGAGGAGAATCCCGAATGGAAAAAATGGGATGACCCCTTCTATGTCCTCGAACCAATTGACTTATCGAAATTCACTGAGCTACTGCAAAATTTACTTCTTTCAAGTGTGGATGTGCCGTATATGATGATTATTGAACGCGATGCGCAAATCATTGGTGTCGTTACATATTACTGGGAACAAAAGCCGTCTCTGTCTCTGGAAGTAGGTATTGTTATCTATAAACCTGATTTTTGGAACGGTGGGTACGGTACAGAAGCTCTAGCCCTGTGGATTGATTACCACTTCAGGTCACTGCCACTGGTGCGCGTAGGGCTCAGCACATGGGCTGGCAACACTCGAATGATTCGGAGTGCAGAAAAACTGGGAATGCAGTTGGAAGGGCGGTTACGAAAGGCACGTCTCGTCAACGGAACCTTCTATGATTCTATCCGTATGGGCATTCTACGAGAAGAGTGGGCCCAGAGAGAGGCTGTACAAAACTGACACGCGGACAAGAAAATACACCGCTGCGACCAGCTTGAAATCGGTAGATGATATGGACAGATTTCAATTTATTTCGTAAAATTTATCCAACTATCCGTAAATAGGCTTCCTAAGACGATTCTAGCTTTGGAGAGCGGCGGTGAGAGGCTTGATGAGTAATCCAGGCAGCACTATGGATGTAAATGGGACGGCTGTAGTGGCGATGACCACGACTGTTGGTGTTTCGGCGCAAAGTACTCCGGCTAAGACTCAGCCATACGGCCCCGAAGGATTGGCAACGTCAACGTCTGGAAGTGCAGATAGTTTATCTGTGAATAAGGCACACTCTGAAACTATCATGCAGCAGTTGAATCAGAAGCTCTACCCCCAGGGACTTGAAGCCAAGTTTCAATTTGACCGTACGTCCCATATGACGTGGATCAATGTCGTGAATAAGGCAACAGGTCAGGTGGTTGACAAATATCCCCCTGAAGCCGTTCGACAACTGATGGACAAGGTCGACGCACAGGCCACTAAGAACCTCACAAACCTCAGTTTTGATGCTTACGCGTGAAGATTGGTGGAACCTTTAGCATTCATTAGGAATGCGTTTTCTCGCTTGACCATAGAATTTGTTTACATACTGTGAACCCTTGCCTTTTAGGGTTCCTTTTTGTTGTGACTCTCTCCAATTTTGTTCGGAATGCTAGGACAAACTGGGGTATAATATAGTCATACAGGAAGGAGTTGAGGCAGTGATGGACATTCAAGTTCGCGGTGATCGCATTGAGGTAACAGATGCCCTCCATGGTTACGTTGACAAGAAGGTTCACCGTCTTGAGAAGTTCTTTGATGCTCCGCCTGAAAGGGAAGTTGCAGTGACAATGTCTGTGGAACGCGGACTGCACCGGATCGAAGTTATGCTCCAAGTTCATGGGGTCATGTTCCGGGCAGAAGAGACGTCTGACGACATGTATGCTTCGATTGATTTGGTCGTTGATAAGTTGGAACAACAGTTGAACAAGTACAAGAACAAGATTAACAAAAGGTTTCGTGACCAAGGTCTTCGCACTCGCATCAAGGCGAGCGCAGCAAATGGAGCTTTTAGTGTTGCCCCAGCGTACGATGAAGAAACCGACGTCGATGAGATGCTTGATGAAGTCGTCCGCGTCAAACGGTTTCCGATGAAGCCGATGGATGTTCACGAAGCGATTCTGCAGATGGACTTGCTCGGTCACGATTTTTACGTGTTTACGAATGCGGTTACGAACGAAACGAATGTCGTGTATCGCCGAAAGAAAGGTCGCTACGGTTTGATTGAACCGCGTTGACCATAATGTGTTGATATATCACCGTCACGGAGTTTCGGGCCCCCTTCCTGAGGGGGCCCTTAGTTGTTCTAGGAGTCGAACTTTTTCTGCTTGCAGATGGGTGTGAGCTTGATGTAGAGGTGCGCTGCTCCCTGTGTGAGATAGGAGAATCTGGTTGGGTTAATTTCGTTGGGGAATTCGGTTGGGTGAATCTGATTGGGGAATTTGATAACGCGCTGGCAGCGCGTTATTTCCACTGTTGCAAGCACCGCTGGGAAGAAATAGAGCGTCGTAGAAGCGTTACGCCTTCCGGCTGAGTAAATAGCATCCTGCGAAAGCGCTATTCACCTCGTCTTGATACGATAACGCGCTACGAGCGCGTTATCTCCACTGAACGTACTTCAGCGGGGTTGAATAACGCGTTGACGAAGCGCTATCGTGAACATCACACTGCGAAGTCCAATACTGCGAAGTCCCACACTGCGAAATCTCATACTGCGAAATCCATAAGGCGAAAACCAGAAGATGTAGAAGGTAATTCGACAGATAGAGCGAAAATAAGACAAAGGTCAAAAGTGCCATAGGTTAAAAGTGTAAAAGGCTAAAAGCGTCATAGGTCAGCAACGTCAAAGGTGCCAAAAGCGTCAAAGGTGAGAAACGTCAATAGAGTTTCACGACGGATGAGGTGAACTCATGCAATCGGTATGGACAAGTCTATCGGGTATGCAGGCGAGTCAGGCGTGGTTAAAGACTATCGGGAACAACATCGCAAATCAAAGCACGACTGGCTACGCAACAAATGAAGCATCTTTCGCTGATACATATACGAAGTTGCTCCAAGGCAGCGCGACGGGGCCGACAATCGCATCCCGTTATACGCCACTTGGTTGGGGCGGGGGCACTGGCACATTTGCACAAGGCATTCAGAGCAATTTTAATGGAATGTCTACGACACAAACGGGAAATCCAACCGACTTGGCTATTCAAGGGAATGGGTTTTTCGTTGTTGAGGGGCAAAATGGGACACCTCTTTACACAAAAGCCGGCAACTTTATCTGGAGTAAAGCAGCGAACGGGAACATGGTCCTTGCGACAGCACAAGGGCGGCCTGTCCTGGATGTGAATGGGCACCCGATTGTGCAGCAACCAGGGGAATTTGCCGTTGGACAGGACGGTCAGGTGTCGTATGGGCAAGGAGCCGCGGGCGGTGTGGCTCAACGGATCGCCATTGCACAGGTTGGCATCCCTCCGCAGACATTGGCACCCGTTGGGGACGGCTTGTACCAACTCACAAACGGGGGGAAGGCAACAGTGGCGAACCGGAACGGATCGCCCATCGGTGTCTCCATCCTCCAAGGGTCACTCAACACGAGTAATGTGAGCCTGACCAAAGAAATGACGGACATGCTTCAGGCACAGACAATGTACCAGTTGAACGCGCAAGCTCAGTCTGTCAACAATAAGATGATGCAAGCAGCAAATGCACTTGGAACTGGCCTGTAGAAAAGATCTCGCCGTAACATTTGAAACAGGGTTACGTGAAGGTATGTCGTCACCAGCAATTTAGGCGACGCTGTACAAATGTGAGAAAAAATGTCGCACTCATTGTCGAATCAAAGAGGATAACCGCATTTCCTGACGAATCATATTCGTTACAGGATATGGTTAGGAAGAGAGGTATGAATAGATGGGATTCTTTGATGCCCCAGTGTCAGGTATGGACACATTCCAACAGATGATGAACATCATCGGAAACAACATCTCAAACTCAAATACGGTGGCGTTTAAAAGCTCCGAAGTCAATTTTGCAGATATGCTGAGCCAAACAATCAAGTCCGGTTCCGCTGGCAGCAGTGCTGGAATTGGCGGTACGAACCCGCAGCAAGTCGGTCTGGGTGTCACGCTTGGATCGGTAAACCCAGTCTTCACCCAGGGTTCACTGACTCAAACCGGAACGCCGAGTGATTTGGCCATCGACGGCAGTGGATTTATCCCTGTCAGTGCGACGAAGACTCCAACCAACAGCGACCAAATTATGTACACACGAGCAGGCGATTTTCAGGTAGACAGTAACGGTAACTTGGTGACACCGAATGGTTATTACGTGATGGGCTTGAGCTCGACGGCGGCTCTGCCGTCTACATCGGTAGCAGCGACTTCACTATCCGCAATCAACGTTAACGACGCCACTGGAAACCCGGCACAATACACCGTCGGCCAAGATGGAATCGTGTCGGTGACTGGGGGCGGAGCCACGACGTACACGATTCCAATTGTGAACTTCGCAAACCCGGATGGACTGCAGAAGGTGGGGAACAACATTTTCCAATCCCCGACTGGCGGCAATGCGGGCAACGCGACTTACGGTGTAGGTGGAACCGGAGACTTTGGAGCCATTAACCAGGGCTTTCTCGAGTCGTCAAACGTTGATTTGACCAAGGAACTTTCTAACATGTTGATTGCCCAAACAGGCTACAGCTCAAATTCCAAGGTCATCTCAACGCAAAACCAAATGTTCCAGTCGCTGATTCAAAACGTATAACAGGTTTCTCGAATAACGCAGTCCTCACAGCGGTCGTAACTTTTTCGCCCGCCTGTGAGGGCACTTTTTTTTGTACTACAAAGATTTCTGAATTCCTTCCACGTCCTCCTCGTCCTCTTATCACGTCTGGCGTCCCACTCACATAGCCTATAGCAACATGGGCTCATGCCTATTCGAGGCGCCCTTTCTGAAAGGGGTTGGCAGCTGTGATTGTCCTCGCGTGGATAGGTCAAATCGTCCTTTTCTTCCTCTTGTGGAAACTGTTCCACATTCTCACAGGGCTGGTCAGACAGTCGTTTGAATCACATTCTCTGGTTGGGGATTTACTGGTGAACCTGGTGGTCTCCATTATCTTGCTCATTATCTTGTCCCAGGTACACTCGGTGTGGTGGTCGATGAGCATTGTCGGTGCATTGGTTGGTGTGATTACTGGGATGGCAACGAATAAACCAGCAAAGTCGTAGACGGCGTTTCATTTACAAGGAAGTGCAAGGACGAGAACGAGGTGAGGGTGTGGGATTCATTGCAAGAGTGGGATTGCGAATGGGATTGAGAGTGGGATTGAAAATGGCAGTTGACAGGCTGACACAAACGCGCGCTCCCGGCGCGCGTTCCTTCACGCCTCGTTAGCGTGGCAGCTCCGTCATTTGTACGCTGGCAGAGGACAAGCCGTGGTCCCAGCCCTTGGACACCAGGCCGCGAGCACCCATACGCGCAAGCCTCAGGCTGGTGAGCCAAGAGAGACCGAGGCCCCGAGCACCACATCGCAGGCGCTAGTCCGCGACCCACCACAACCCGCAAGCCCCAAGTTGTGAGGCTCTGCGCCCATAGCCAACTCTTGCAATTCAACAATGGTTGTGATATCACTTTGCCCCATGTACAATGAATGTTTAGGAGATGCTTCCCGGACTACCTCCTTGATTGAGGGGGACAGGCCGGGACGGACTGCTACTGTCAATAAGGCCACCTCCGGCACCACACTGCCAGGCACTTGGCACTACGTGGGTCTCTGGCGGTGGAACGCTGGCGGTCTAATTTGAGAGGGGCGTGACCTTCAGGTGGGACTCCTGAAACAAATCGTCGATGGAAATGAGCGCGAGATTTCTCGACTGCGCAAGATGGCCAACAGAATCAACGCGCTTGAACCAGATATGGAGCAGCTCACTGATGAGCAGCTGCAAGCGAAAACAGTAGAGTTTCGCGAACGGCTCGCAAACGGTGAGAAACTGGATAAATTACTGTATGAGGCGTTTGCAGTCGTCCGCGAAGCATCAAAGCGGATACTCGGACAGCGCCATTTTGACGTTCAGCTGATGGGCGGCATTGTACTTCACGAAGGCCGTGTCGCTGAGATGAAAACTGGTGAAGGTAAAACCTTGGTGGCGACCTTGCCGTCGTACCTCAACGGCCTGACTGGCGAAGGGGTGCACGTCATCACGGTCAACGACTACCTGGCTCGCCGTGACGCAGAGAAGATGGGGCAGATCCACCAGTTTCTTGGCCTGACTGTTGGCCTCAACGTGCATGACATGACACCGGATCAGAAAAAGGCAGCTTACCTCTGCGATGTCACTTATGGCACCAACAACGAGTTCGGCTTCGATTACCTGCGTGACAACATGGTCATGCAACTGCCTGACATGACCCAGCGACCGCTTCACTTCGCCATCGTTGACGAAGTGGACAGCATCTTGATTGACGAAGCACGTACACCACTCATCATCTCCGGACCGGCGGAAAAGTCGGCAGATTTGTATTTCCGGGCAGATTTATTTGTTCGCAGTCTGCGCGACGAGGACTACTTGGTCGACGAGAAGATGCGTACGGCCAATTTGACTGAAGAATCCGGTGTAGCGAAGGCGGAACGGTTCTTTAATGTACAGAACCTGTTCGATCCCGATAATGTCACCCTCATGCACCACATCACCCAGGCGCTGAAAGCGCACGGCCTGATGCATCGCGACAAGGACTACGTGGTGCACAACGACGAGATCATCATCGTCGATGAATTCACCGGCCGTTTGATGCAAGGACGTCGTTACAGCGAAGGCTTGCACCAGGCGATTGAAGCGAAGGAAGGCGTGCGCGTCCAGGACGAGACGAAGACGCTCGCGACCATCACGCTGCAAAACTACTTCCGTATGTATCAAAAATTGTCCGGTATGACTGGTACGGCGAAAACGGAAGAGAAGGAGTTTGTCGAGATCTACGGCATGGACGTTGTCGTTGTCCCGACGAACCGTGCGCTTATCCGCGACGATATGAAAGACATCATCTACAAGTCAGAGTCCGGAAAGTTTAATGCGGTGGTCGACGAGATTGTGCAGCGCCACCAAAACGGACAGCCTGTGCTCGTGGGTACGACGTCGATTGAAAAGTCTGAGGTTATCTCGAACCTGCTGCGTAAAAAAGGCGTGATGCACCAAGTGCTGAACGCGAAGCAGCATGAGCGCGAAGCGGAGATTGTTGCACTAGCCGGGCAACGGAACGCTGTGACCATCGCGACGAACATGGCTGGCCGCGGTACGGACATTCTCCTTGGCGACGGGGTGCAGGACATCGGCGGACTGCACATTATTGGTACAGAGCGGCATGAGAGTCGACGGATCGACAATCAGCTGCGCGGTCGTTCCGGACGTCAGGGAGACCCAGGGTCATCACAATTTTTCCTTTCGCTCGAGGATGACCTGTTGCGGCTGTTCGGATCGGACAACATCAGACGCCTAATGGACCGCCTTGGCCTCGAGGAAGACCAGCCGATTGACCATAAGATGCTGACTGGCGCGATGGAACGCGCGCAGAAAAAGGTCGAAGGCAACAACTACGACATCCGCAAACACGTGCTTCGTTATGACGACGTCATGAACAAGCAGCGCGAGGTTATCTATAAGCAGCGCCGCCAGATCCTTGAGCAGGAGAACCTGCGCGACGTCGTCGAGGGGATGGGACACAGCCTCATCGAGCACATGCTTGACGTCTACTGCTCGGAAGAGCAGGTGCCGGAAGACTGGGATATCGCAGGGCTCATTGCCTACGGTGAGCGCGAGTTTTTGAACCCTGGCGATGTGACGGAAGAGGAACTGCGCAAGTACGACCGGGAGGAACTTGAGGAGCACCTGATGGAGGTCCTGGTCAAGAACTACGACAAGCGCGAAGAGGAGATTGGCGCGTTCCTGCGCGACCTCGAACGTATTGTTCTGCTTCGTACGGTCGATGCAAAGTGGATGGACCACATCGACGCAATGGATCAGTTCCGCCAAGGCGTTCACCTTCGCTCATATGGTCAGGCCGATCCGCTGGTCATCTACCAGAAGGAAGGCTTCGAGATGTTCGAAGCGATGGTCCACAGCATCCAGGAAGAGGTCATCCTCTATTGCTTCAAGGCTTCAGTCCAGTCGCAACCGCAGCCGTTGCCGATGCATGACACGGTGCCCATCCAGGGTGGTTGATGAGACTGAGTCCACGGCCCGTCGCGCAAACGGCGGGCTGGATTTATGAATACGTTAGAAACACGAAACTAACGACGAGGTGATTTCATTGGCAGAGACGTTCGCTGAACTGCGTAATGAGCTTCAAAGTATGGCTAAGCGATTAGCGGATATCGGGAGGTCTCTTTGACGTAGCAGGCAAAGGGGCCCGAATTGCTTTACTCGAAGAACGCATGACACAGCCTGGCTTTTGGGACGACCAATCTGCAGCCCAGAAGGTCATCCAGGAAGTGAATGGTTTGAAGAGTGTGGTTGAGAAGATGACTGCCCTCACCAGTGCACAGGAAGACCTTGAGGTGACGCTGGAACTGGCGGCTGAAGAAGGCGACATGGAGATGTTCGCCGACGCTGACGAAGGCGCTGCAAAACAAGCGGAGGCTATCAACAAGTTCGAACTCGAGTTGATGCTCTCTGACCCATACGATAAAAGTAACGCCATCCTCGAACTTCACCCTGGTGCTGGCGGGACGGAATCGCAGGACTGGGCTCTGATACTCTTTCGGATGTACAATCGCTGGGCGGAAGACCGCGGTTTCAAGGTCGAGACGGTGGATTACCTGCCGGGTGACGAGGCGGGTCTTAAAAGCGCCACGTTGATGATTAAAGGACACAATGCCTACGGTTACCTAAAGGCGGAGAAAGGTGTTCACCGCTTAGTGCGCATCTCGCCGTTTGACGCATCTGGTCGCCGCCACACGTCATTTGCGTCAGTAGATGTTATCCCTGAGATTGACGAGGAGATTGACATCGAGATTCGGACGGAAGACCTGCGCATTGACACCTACCGCTCGACCGGCGCCGGCGGACAGCACATCAACACGACAGACTCTGCAGTTCGCATCACACACTTGCCGACGGGGATTGTTGTCGCGTGTCAGAGTGAGCGATCGCAGATTCAAAACCGCGCCGTCGCTATGAACATGTTGAAGTCCCGCCTCTATGAAAAGAAGCGACAAGAGCAGGAAGAGCACCTTGCGGCGATTCGCGGTGAGCAAAAGGACATCGCGTGGGGCAGTCAGATAAGGTCGTACGTGTTTCACCCCTATTCGATGGTGAAGGATCATCGAACCGGTCAGGAAACAGGCAACGTCCAGGCGGTCGTCGACGGCGAACTCGATCCGTTCATCGACGCCTACCTCCGCTGGCAGCTTGCGATTGCGCAGGGTCGTGCCTCTGCGGCTGGTGCCGGCGACGACTTGGATTTGTAATGGTGTCGTCTATGCGTGACCACGCTGGTCACCGAGACCACCGAGACCACTGATATGGCTTAGATGATAACCGGGACCACAAGGACCACCGAGGACGAATTGCCGTCCGAGGTGGTCTGTTTGTGTCGAGACGCCACCGGTCGACTGTCGTCGATAACGAGCTCGCGGAGACTGCCGATTAACTGCCGATTAACTCGTAGTTGCGGCCGAGCGGAGATAACGCTTCGAGAACGCGTTATTGGAGGGCAGCTCGCCGAGACGCCCAGGAAATAGCGCGTTGTGAGCGCGTTAACTCCCCACGGTTGGACATAACGCGTTCTCGAATCACTATTTGAACTCCCTTCAAATGATAACGCGCTGCCAGCGCGTTATTTCCTCCTACTCAACTCATCTGAGCTGAATAGCGCGCTGTGAGCGTGTTATCCGCCCCGGCCGATGAATCAGCGAGCCACGAAGCCGTTCCTTACACACCGTGGGTGCGTAAGGCAGCCCCAGAGTGGCTGAATCATCGTCGCTTACGCACCGTGGGTGCGTAAGGGAGCCCCCAGGGTGACTAAATCATCGTTCCTTACACACCGTGGGTGCGTAAGGAAGCGGGAAGCCCTGCCAGCAACCCGCATCTTGCGCAATTCACCTGCCTTGCCTATGATTGAAACGAATATACTGAAAATTTGGGACGGTGATTGATTTGGCAAGCGAGGAGACGCTCAAGCTCATCGCAGAAAGCACGAAGGTACCGCCATCTGATTCCTACCGATTGACATCCTATCTACAGTCAGAAGAAGCCTACCTGGCCAAGTACCGAGCGTCCATCGAACATCCTGAGTCCTTCTGGCGTGAAATTGCCGATGAACTGACCTGGCAGCATCGCGAAACGACCGTTCTCGAAGGATCCCTTCCGGATTTTCGTTTCTTTCCGGGCAGTCTCATCAATGTGTCCGAGAACTGCGTCGATCGCCATGCGATAAACCCAACCTCCCGCAACAAGGTGGCGTTGTTTTTCGAAGGGGAAAACGGTGAGCGTAAGTCCCTCACCTATCTGCAGTTACAACGCGAAGTCTCCAAGTTCGCGAATGTCCTCAAGTCCTTCGGGCTTCAACAGGGCGACGTTGTAAGCGTATACATGCAAAACCTGATTGAGACCTACGTGGTTCTGCTTGCGTGCCTGCGTATCGGCGTCATATATAACACCGTGTTTGCTGGCTTCTCGGCGGAGGCGCTGCGTGAGCGGATCGTCAGCTCGAATGCCAAGGCAGTCATCTGCGCCAACGGCAGCTACCGTAGGGGCAAGGTGCTCAGGCTGAAGGAGATTGTCGACGCTGCGCTCGACTGCGAAAACCAGGTGGCAAACGTTGTCGTCTACAACCGCGTGCCGGCGCTGGAGACGTCAATGACAGAGGGACGAGATCATGATTACGATACCCTCATGCAGGCAGCTTCCGCACAGTGCCCGCCCGAACCGCTCGACGCGAATGACCCTGGCCTCCTCATTTTCACAAGCGGAACCAGCGGCAAGCCAAAGGGGATTGTCCATGCGGGTGGCGGCTTCCTCATTGGCACATACGCGTACACTAAATACCAGCTCGATCTGCGCCCCGAGGATGTCTATTGGAACACGGCCGACATCGGTTGGCTGACGTCGCACATCTTCGTGCTCGTTGGCGGACTTGCTCTAGGGACGACCACCATTCTCTACGAAGGCGCCGTCGACTACCCGCATCAGGGCCGCTTGTACGACGTCATGGAGCGGTACCAGGTAAACAAGGTCTTCTCAGCCCCGACAGCATACCGCATGATGCTCAAATACGGGCTCGATCTCGCTCAAAAATACGATCTCTCCAACCTTTCCCTGCTGGTGTCGGTTGGTGAGCCACTGAACCCGGAGGCCTGGCAGTGGATGCGCAAGGCGCTCGGTCGCGGCGACGTGGTCATCAACAATACGTGGGGGCAGACGGAGACGGGCGGCACCCCGCTGGCGTCGATGCCGGGGGCGACGGCGATGAAAGCGGGATCGTGCGGCGTACCTTTCTTCGGCCACCAACTCGACATCGTAGACAGCGACGGACAGTCCGTGCCGGACGGGACCCCGGGATATCTTGTGATCCGTAACCCGTTTCCGAGCTTGGCGAGGGATATTTTCGGCGATCACGATAGATACCTCCGTTCCTATTTCACCCAGGTGCCTGGGGCGTACTTCACTGGCGACAGTGCCGTTCGCGACGCGGATGGGCAGTTCTGGGTGCTCGGTCGCGTCGACGATGTCATCAACGTGTCAGGGCATCGCATCAGCACGATGGAGATGGAGAGTTCGCTGATTAATCACCGGGCTGTCGTTGAGGCTGCTGTCGTGGCGCAACCGGACGAGCTGAAGGGGGCGGTTCCGGTGGCATTTATTACGCTGGAAAAGAGCTTTACCCCGAGCGATGAGTTGGCTGCAGAACTAAAGCAGCAGATTGTGAATGACATCGGTTCATTTGCACGGCCGGAGGAAGTGCACTTTGTGGAAGCGATGCCAAAGACGAGGTCAGGGAAGATCATCCGGCGGATGCTGCGGGAAATCATTCAGAACGGTGAAGTGCGCGGCGACGTGACCGGGCTTGAGGACAGCGACATTCTCGAGAAGCTGGTGCTCGACGTCACGGGCCAGGGCAACGCGGTGTGAGACAGAGGTGAAGGGTAGAGGCGAAGGGTAGAGGCAAATCTTGTCAACATCAGGCGAATAACGCGTTGAGGAAGTGCTATCCCGGGTCGACAAGGGGTTAACGCGCTCGCAGCGCGTTATTTCCATTCATTCAGAGCCGTGGGTGAGAAAATAACGCGTTGCCAAAGCGTTACCGCTCAAATCCGGTCAATATTCGGCGAATAACGCGTTGAGGAAGTGCTATCCCGGGTCGAGAAGGGGATAACGCGCTCGCAGCGCGTTATTTCCACTCATTCAGGACCGTGGGTCAGAGGATAACGGGTTGCCAAAGCGTTACCGTGTAAACGTTCGCTGGGCGGAACTTCCGTGAGTCTTTCATGGACATTCTGCCCCCCATCAAGAGGTGTATAGATGTCTTTCGACGGCAAATTTCAAATTCCACTTCATTCCGGCATATTTGTGCTTGATCTGAGAATGCATGCGTGGTATATTAGTCGATGTCGCCGCGAGGCGGCTGAATGAAAAACCTGATAACCACGCCGTTTTTAAGGCAAGCTATCAGGCATCAAAGTGAAGTTTGTTCCTTGAAAACTAAACACACGCAGAGAGTGAAAACGTACAGATTCGAAGTGAGCGCTCTTTGAAGTTTGTGAGATGACTTCGGTCATTTTGCGGATGAAGAAGAGAAGAGCAAACTTTTCTTTGAGAGTTTGATCCTGGCTCAGGACGAACGCTGGCGGCGTGCCTAATACATGCAAGTCGCGCGGGTGCCTTCGGGCATCAGCGGCGGACGGGTGAGTAACACGTGGGCAATCTGCCTTTCAGACCGGAATAACGCCTGGAAACGGGTGCTAATGCTGGATAGCGCAATGGGTAGGCATCTACCTGTTGGGAAAGGTGCTACGGCACCACTGAAAGAGGAGCCCGCGGCGCATTAGCTAGTTGGTGGGGTAATGGCCTACCAAGGCGACGATGCGTAGCCGACCTGAGAGGGTGACCGGCCACACTGGGACTGAGACACGGCCCAGACTCCTACGGGAGGCAGCAGTAGGGAATCTTCGGCAATGGGCGCAAGCCTGACCGAGCAACGCCGCGTGAGCGAAGAAGGCCTTCGGGTTGTAAAGCTCAGTCACCCGGGAAGAGAGACCAAGGGAGGGAATGCCCTTGGAGAGACGGTACCGGGAGAGGAAGCCCCGGCTAACTACGTGCCAGCAGCCGCGGTAATACGTAGGGGGCAAGCGTTGTCCGGAATCACTGGGCGTAAAGCGTGCGTAGGCGGTTTGTTAAGTCTGAAGTGAAAGGCCATGGCTCAACCATGGGAATGCTTTGGAAACTGGCAGACTTGAGTACTGGAGAGGCAAGGGGAATTCCACGTGTAGCGGTGAAATGCGTAGAGATGTGGAGGAATACCAGTGGCGAAGGCGCCTTGCTGGACAGTGACTGACGCTGAGGCACGAAAGCGTGGGGAGCAAACAGGATTAGATACCCTGGTAGTCCACGCCGTAAACGATGAGTGCTAGGTGTTGGAGGTTCAGACCTTCAGTGCCGAAGGAAACCCAATAAGCACTCCGCCTGGGGAGTACGGTCGCAAGACTGAAACTCAAAGGAATTGACGGGGGCCCGCACAAGCAGTGGAGCATGTGGTTTAATTCGAAGCAACGCGAAGAACCTTACCAGGGCTTGACATCCCTCTGACCGGTACAGAGATGTGCCTTCCCTTCGGGGCAGAGGAGACAGGTGGTGCATGGTTGTCGTCAGCTCGTGTCGTGAGATGTTGGGTTAAGTCCCGCAACGAGCGCAACCCTTGACCTGTGTTACCAGCACGTAATGGTGGGGACTCACAGGTGACTGCCGGCGTAAGTCGGAGGAAGGTGGGGATGACGTCAAATCATCATGCCCTTTATGTCCTGGGCGACACACGTGCTACAATGGGCGGAACAACGGGAAGCGAGACCGCGAGGTGGAGCGAACCCCTGAAAACCGTTCGTAGTTCGGATTGCAGGCTGCAACCCGCCTGCATGAAGCCGGAATTGCTAGTAATCGCGGATCAGCATGCCGCGGT